>CAZFEA010000012.1:0-20345 GCA_964518085.1 uncultured Dehalococcoidia bacterium | reverse complement strand
CTTCCATCGCTGAGTGGTTCGGAGACTACGACAGCTTTTCGTCACACGGCCGGCGTGTGAGCCCGGATGAGGCGATCCACAAAGGGCTGAATGTTGCTTGGCTCGAAGAGGACCCTCAATTACAGGATGCCGTTTTGACCGTTCACCACGCTACAATGCACACGCTTACCAGCACAGGCTCTTCAAAGATAGTCGAGAACCACCATGGCAGGGCTTGGGTCAAGCTCGTTATTCCCGCGCTTGTACAACAGGTTGGGCAGCAACGCCCTCCTACCCCTTCCCCTTCCCCACAGCAGCCACCCGCAGGTTCGGCTCCTTCTAATCCGACTCCGCCTATCAACAGGGCCGAAAGACGGCGAATTGCCCGCAAAGGCCGGTAGACCGGAGTGTACTTTCCCTGCCGCCTCACGGCGACCTTTTCGGGGTTTTTCCGGTACGGCTGAACCAGTATGGCCAGATATGTAGTCAGGCCGGGTTCAACTCCCCCCCCGCCTCCACCAAACATGGCTGGAACCAACGGTTTTCCCCCAGCAAGAAGAATGTGAAAAGAAGGATGGGATTCGACGAAGCTACTGTGAATAGACATTGATATCATTTTTGAGCCAGAATTAAGTCACCAATTGAGAAACCACCTGAACACCGAAGGGTTGAATAAGAACCGTGGTTGGATTATCATAATTCGGGCAAAATGAGCCACGCAACCAGGGGCTAAATACCAAACTGTAGGGTATAGCTGTGCCATTTTGATAAGTCTACGGCTCAGTTCACGAGATAACGCTGCTGCCCGTGAAGGGGTCAAGCGCGAACAGTGCCAAGTGCATTTTGCCACAATCAAATCTGGGAGAAGACATTGCCGCAAATCAACATCCGGGGCACAAGTATAGTACTGATAGGGAATCTCAATCCTGCCATATTCCAACCTTCCTGGTTTGCGCGGCATAATCTCTTACGTTCGGAAGAAGCGGACGCGGCAAACATCAATATCATACATCCCGATGTGGCGAGTTTCAAAACGGAATGGTTGGAAGTGAACATCGTTAGGGATCGTTTTCAAGTATCTACGGTCCAGGAATCGTACCACGAGGCCCTCAGGGATCTCGCCGTAGGAGTAGTTGGGCTCTTGAGCCATACCCCAATCAGGGTTATGGGGGTAAACAGTGACTTTCATTTCGATTTGGTGTCAGAAGACCTTTGGAATGGGCTGGGACACCGCCTGGTTCCGAAAGGAGATTGGAATCCGTTGCTTAAAAGCCCGGGCATGCAAACTCTGGTGGTCCAAGGAGTGAGACCCGACGATCTAAAAGGCTACCTGCGAGTTACGGTACAGCCTTCCGCGCGAGTCAAATACGGCGTTTTCATCCAGGTGAACGATCACTACATTCTGAGGACGGATGAGAAGGAAGACGGAGCCGATCAAGCAAGAGTGATACTTTCCGAAAAATGGAGCGACTCGATGCAGAGGTCCTTGGAAATAGCTCAGGCCATAGCCAAGCTGGGAGACAAAGAATGAGCAAAGAAGATCCGATAACATCGGGAAGTGTGGCTAGGGACCCAGACGTCACTTCGAGCGAAGCAGCAACCCTAGATAGGATATTTCAGAAAGAAATGCTCCTATCTGGAATTAATAGTGTCGAGCGCGATCTAACCGAAATGAGCAAACAAAATGGAACCACAGAAGGGTCTCGGCTGCAAGTCATCGAATTGGCATTATCTGCGCCAAAAATGCCACCATTTCGGGAGTACTTCAGGGCCATTCAAAAGTGGGAAGGAAAAGTAATCAGCCTATCAGGTGATACATTTAGAGCAAGCTTATCGGCCATCATTGGAGACAAGGTTGACCAAGAAGCCGAGATTTATGTTCAGGACGTCACACCGGATGAACGGGAGCTTATTGAACCTGGAGCTGTTTTCTACTGGAGTATCGGGTATCTGGAGCGCCCATCCGGGAGAGTGCGAGAATCGGTTCTTCGGTTCCGGAGACTACCAATGTGGAGCAGAAACGAGCTGAAGAGAGCAGAGACGAGAGACATCGAGGACTATTTCAATGAGTAGCCAGTGATGCCATTAGACATTCCCAAAGATGACGAACTGGAAATATCAATATTTGGCCCTGGTTATGGAGAAGCGATAGCTTTGCACGTGGGATCTGGAAAGTGGATCGTGGTAGATTCATGCTTGGAGCCGAGCTCAGGAAAACCAGCGCAGCTCGATTACCTGCAAAGCCTGGGAGTTGATACAGCGTCATCTGTAAGATTGGTTGTTGCGACGCATTGGCATGACGATCACGTTCAGGGGATAAGTACGTTGCTCCGTGAATGCAGATCTGCGGAGTTAGCCGTTTCGGCTGCGCTCAAGTCACAGCATTTTTCGTCTTTGCTTGCTCTTTATGGAGCTGGTACTTTCCCTGGCAGCTCAGGCGTGACGGAATTCGCCAAGGTGTTCAGAATCCTCGACGAAAGGAAGAGGATTGGAACAAGAATAAATATGGCGAAACTGGCCGTACCAGACAAGCTTTTGTATAGAGAGACGATTAGCCTGGATGGGAGAGCTTATGAAATTGACGTACATTCTCTTTCCCCTTCAGATTCTGCGATAATAAGTGCCCAACTAGATTTCGTCAAACGAATTCCGGGCATCGGAACACGCAAGAAACGAATCGTCTGCCCCGAAACTAACAACACGTCCGTTGTGCTATGGGTCAGCATTGGAGAACACAGAATCCTCTTGGGTGCCGACTTAGAAAAGACCAGTGACCCGAAGACGGGTTGGGCGGTGATCATAAACGAATCCCAGGCCATCAAAGAAAAGGCATCGGTCTACAAAGTTGCCCATCACGGGGCGGCGAGTAGTCATGACCCTGATATATGGAGAAGGCTCTTATCGGACAAACCGTTGGCGTTGTTAAGTCCATACTTCGTTGGCGACAATTATCTTCCGACAGATCAAGACTTGGACAGGTTGGCTACTTTGACACCGAACGCGTACATGACAGCGACCGCTCGTACAAGAAGATTTAGACCTTCAGACAGGGTAGTTAGAGATACTGTAGGAGCCGTGACCAGAAGCATCCGAAGCGTAAATACAGGTTGGGGGCACATTAGGTTGCGACGCAAGATTGAGTCTAGTCCTGAAGGTTATCGGGTAGAGTTATTCGGAGATGCGTATCAGATTCGGCCAGTCAATAACTGATTGACAAAACATTGGCGATGGCGATCCGTAGATAGAATACCTGCCTTTGCCATCAACTGCGTTAGTCCTGAAAAAACCTGAGCAAGAATGACCGAACTGACCTGGGAAGGTAAGTACGATAAGGATGGCAAGAAGGTCGCCCCTTTGCGTGTGGCCTTGCCTTTTCAGACCGTGGAGACGGTCAACGAGTCTGCCCAGTTGCGCCAGGCAACGCTGGACCTATTCAACTCCGGCTTGGGCGCCGTGGCCCGCCGGGTTGCTTGACGCCGGCGCAAAGCCGCACCTGTAATGTCCTGTCCTGCAGGAGACTCAACTTCATGATCAAGGAACTTGAAACTGTCGTCCTGACAGTGGACCTGCCCGACTGCGGGCTAAAAAAGGGCGACGTGGGAACGGTCGTGCTGGTTCACAGCAACCGCGGGTATGAGGTAGAGTTTATGACACTTGGCGGCGAAACGCTGGCGGTGGAGTCATTGTCCAGGGACCAGGTGCGCCCGGTCGGCCGCCGGGAGATCACACAGGCCCGTGCTGTCTAATACGAAGGCATATAGTGGATGCCGGGTAGGGGCAGACCTGCGTGTCTGCCCGCGGGCGAACACACAGGTTCGCCCCTACGGGATCGATAACATCATTTATCGCCTTTGTATTAAAACGAACGCATCAATCCCTGGGTAGTCGGGCTCGTCCCTGAGCCCGACGCGCATACATGTTTCGGGGTCAGGGACGACCCCGAATACCGCTTTTCTTCTTGCGTTTGTATACCATCATTTATCGAATTTGTATTAGTGGCTTGTAGAGGAAGGCTGGTTCAATGGCGAGGATGATACCGGCGCTCATGCCGGAAGAAACTGAAAGTGAGGCGGAGAAACAGTTGTTTCCGGTCCTCCGCGACGGGCTGGATGACAGCTTCACCGTTTTCCACTCATTCGACCTGTTAACCCGGAACCTCAAAAACAAGTTCATCGAGGGCGAGATTGACTTCCTCATTTTCTCCCCTGCACTCGGTCTCCTGGTTCTCGAAGTCAAAGGCGGACTGATACGATACGACGGGTCGAAGGGTACCTGGTACCAGAATGACCACCCCATGCGCCGGAGCCCGTTCAAGCAGGCATCAGTCGCCAGGCACCAGTTGCGGCGGTTCCTCACCCAAAGGATAGGCCGTGAACCAGGAATACCAATCGGCCACGGCGTCTGCTTTCCCGAAGTCTCGGACAGGCTGGAGGGACTGCCCTCCGACGCCGAGCCGGAGATATGCCTGACCGCCGCGGACCTGTTTTCAGTGGGCAAGGCGGTTGTCCGGGTGATGAAGGAATTCACCGGGCATAGCGGCGCCGGCCCGGACAAGAACGAGGCCGAGCGAATAAGGCAGGTATTGATGCCCTGCTGCGAGTACGGCCTCAAGCTGGTGGACCGCCTGCGTCAGGACGAGAAGACATTCTTTGCCCTGACGGACAACCAGTGCCGTTTCCTGGACTTCATCCACAACCGAAAGCAGGCGCTGGTCCAGGGCTGCGCCGGTTCGGGCAAGACGGTCATGGCGATAAAGAAGGCCCGGGAACTGGCAGGCGCAGGCAACCGCGTCCTGGTGCTGGCTTATAACCAGTTGCTGGGGGGGCATCTGGCAAACAGCCTCAAAGGCGTACCGGGGGTGGCTGCCGCCACCTATCACGACTTCTGTGTCGGGCATTTGCGTGCAGCGGGCCGGCTGCCTCCCCAACGCGGCGGGGACGACTACTGGACAAAGGACATCCCCGAGGCTTTCGCGGGCTGGCTCCAGGAAAACCCTCTGAAGTACGATGCGGTAATCGTGGACGAGGGCCAGGACTTCCGGACAGAGTACTGGGTGACCATCGAAGAAATGCGCCGTCCGGACGGATATTTCTACATCTTCTACGACCCGGCGCAGAATATTTTCAAGACCGAAATGGAGTTCCCCGTCAAGGAACCGCCTTTCACACTGACCGACAACTGCCGCAACACACGGGGCATATTCAGCGAACTGCTGCGGCACACGGACATGAAGATGCGGCTGGCAGCCGGCGCGCCGGAGGGAGAAAAGGTTGTTGAGCTATCTGCGTCAACACGCCACCAGAGCCGCAACAGTCTGGGAAAAATCCTGGATGAACTGGTCCATGAGCAGGGATTGAAGGCGGGAAACATCGCCATAATCGGCGCCCATTCGATGGGGCACACCTGCCTCGGCGCCGCCCCGGGCATCGGAATGTTTACCATCAGCCAGGACCCGACCGATGGGCCGGACATCGTTCGTTACCATACATACATGAAATTCAAAGGTTGCGAGGCCGAGGCCGTAATCCTGCTCGATGTCGATTCCAGGGATGAACGATGGAACGATTCCGCTCTTTACACCGCCATAAGCCGCGCCCGGCACCTGTTGTATGTGATCAGGAAAGGGTGGTAAGGGGAAAGGGGAAAGGGGAAAGGGAAAAGGGAAAAGGGGAAAGGGAAGTAGACAGCGGGTAACCGGAAAGGGTTTCCTCTCCCCCCGCGGGAGAGGATTAAGGTGAGGGGGCGATGGGCGAGTCCGGGCGGGCGAGCCGCCCCTACCGCGCCACCACTCCACCCCCTGGCGTCGCCCCTACGGGTTGGCGGGGATCTCTTACTTCTTCGAGGCCTGCTCGATGACCTCTCTGGCGATGCCCAGCATCTTGCCGCGGAAATCGATGGTCTCTTCGTTATCGAGGAACAGCTTCTCGCCGGGCTGGGGCAGCAGAATGGGATGGACCGCCTCCGCCGGGACATCGGTGCGCAGGCTGGGCGAACCGAAAGCCTTCGAGAAGACCGTTTGCCCCTCCCTGGTGAACAGCCAGTTGATGAACACCCGGGCGGCGTTGGGATGGGCCAACCGCCTGGGCACCGCCATCGCGCCCTGCCCCGGCGACACGAAGGCGCCCTCCTTGACCACTACCAGCGCCAGCGGCGCGCCGGCCCTCAGGAACTCGGCCAGCGATTCGGTCTGGGGCGCCAGCCCGACGGCATGCTTGCCCCGGGCGGTGGTCTCGACATTGAGGCGCGGGTCCCTCTGGATCACCACCTCCTGTTCCCGTATCAGCCGTGTCAAAAAATCCCTGGCCTGTTCCAGGTCCCAGAGGTCCATGGCCAGGTGACTCATAAAGGCGTTGCCGGCGCCGGTCACCGTGGGGTCGTTCATGGTGATCTTTCCCTTGAACTGCGGCTTCAGCACATCCCGGTAGCCGGTGATTTCGTCCTTCTTGACCAGGTCGGTATTATACATGAGGTATCTTTGCAAAGCGGCCACCAGGCCGATGGCAAACCTGTCTTTGTCCAGGTAGGGCAGATTGCCACCCCGCCACACCCTGCCATCGACCGCCTCCGGCAACAGGAAAAGCGGCTCGACAGGCCCCAGAACGCCCTCCGGCTTCATCGTGGATACCAGGGTCGGGCCGCCGGCCCCGAAAATATCGGCGGCATAAAGCCCGGCCCGTTGCTCCGTCTGCGCCCGGGCCAGCATCTCGGCGCCGCGGCTGAAGGGGGTGAACTCCAGGGTGATGCCGTATTTGTCTTTGAAAGCCTGGCTCAGGCTGGTCCGGGTGGCCACCGCCCACAGGCCGTAGATGGAGACCGATCCCTCTTTCCGGGCTTCGGCCAGGGTCCGTTCCCATTCCAGTTCCCAGGTTGCCCTGGCCCCCGGGGCAGTCTCCCTGGCGACCGGGGCCGGTGTTGATGCCGGAGGCGGGGTGCAGGCGACCGTGGCCAGGACAAGGATCAATAGTGGGAATGCGGTGATTTTCACTGTCGTCCTCCTTTTGGTTCGGCCAGATTACAGAGACTAGAAAGAGATTGCAGAGATTCGACCAGGTAATAGATTTACCCCAAATTAACCACGAATGCACACGAATAAACACGAATGGTGCGTATAGTGTTACCTGTTACCTGGGCCCTCCCCGGCACGGGCACCGTGCCGCTACGCCCCACCCTGTTACCTGTCTTCACGGGTGTCTTCCTCCACCCAGCCGAAGGATACGGCGTCCCTGGGACAGTCCTCTTCGCAGGCAAAACACTGGGAGCAATCTTCGCCATAGGCAATGACCGCTTTTCCCTTCTTCATCCTGATGACATCGTTGAAGCAGGATTGCACGCAGACGGTGCAGCCGATGCAGCGGTGGGGATCAATGGTGGTTATTCGTAGTTTTCTCATAGTTTGACCGGCTCGTCCCATATCTTGATGTTTCCGTCATCCTTCCTGGCGATCACCCACCTGAGCCATTTGGCATCGTCGCGCTCCGGGTAGTCCTCGCGGCAGTGCGAGCCGCGGCTTTCCGTCCGGTACAGGGCGCACCTGGCCAGCGTCTCCAGGAAAAGCAGCTCGTTGTCCAGACCCAGCACCCTGGTCAGCTCATGATAATCGCCGGCGGCCAGATGCGGCAGCCGCGACCGGAGCTCTTCCACACCGGCGATGGCCTGGTTTATCCCGGCGGCGTTGCGAACCGGCCCCAGCAGGTCCTCCCGGCCCAGGTCTTTCACCCTGTGGCGTATTTCCTGGTGGCTGATGCCCTTTTGCCTGGTCATGGGCCGGAACATCTCTTCCGTTATCCGGCTGACCTGTGATGGGTCCGGCGGCGTTTTGCCGTGGTCTGCGGCAAAGACCGCCGCGGCGCGACCCGCCCGCGCCCCTCCAATGCACGACTCCATGCCGTGCCCGATAACATTCGACACGCCGTCTTCCCCGTGGTCCGAGGACGCCCCGGCCACGTACATGCCGGCGATGCCAGTGGCCCCGCCGGCGTCCGCCCGCACTCCCCCCGGGCCAAGATCGGTGAGCCGCAGGCTGTACTCGATAGCGTCCTTGCGCAGGTCCAGCCCGCCTTTGTGAAAGGAATTGATGACTATGGGCAGGGCCAGCTCGATACGCCGGTGGGCGCCTTCGTCCAGGCCTCGGGCATCGAGATAGATAGGCCCGCGACCTTCGCGCTCCTCGACGGCCATTGCCTTGCTGAGGACCGCCCGCGGCGCCCTTTCCACGCGCACCGCGTCCCATTTTTGCATGAAACGCTCACCCCGGGCATTGACCATCACCGCGCCCTCGCCGAAGAGGATGTTTATCCCCGGGGCGCACATGAAATGGGCCGGTCCGGGTGAGAAGTGGGTGAACTCGATGTTGCGCATCTCGCATCCGGCGCGGAAAGCCATTCCCCGGCCGTCGCCGCTCAGGGAAGACATGGTGGCCGGGCTTATGTCCACCGACCGGGTGCATCCGGCGGCGATGATGGTGGCAGGCGAACTGAAGGCGTAACGCTTGCCGCTCCTGACCCCGAATCCCACCGCGCCGGTAACCGCGCCGGCGGTGGGCGAGCGGCCGTCGGAGGTCAGTAAATCGACGACCATCACCCTCTCCACCAGGCGGATGCCGCGGCGCAGCACCTCGCCTCTCAATACCGACATCAACTGGTAGCTGCCATTGGTGAGGATAACATTGCGGGCGTACTGGTGGCCGACACCCGGCTTGCGTACGAACTCGCCCTTTTCCTTGAGGAAACCAACCCCCCAGGCTTCCAGGTCCCTGATGCGGTCTGTGGTCTCTTCGACCATGCCCCGGAGACGGTGCGGGTCGCACAGCCCTTCCCCGGCCCCGGTGCATTCCTGGTACCATTTGCCCGCGTCATCATGGTCCGGATCGAAGTAAGTGAGCACGCCGGACATCTGGTGGCTGGTGCCGCTGCGGCCCACGTTGGCCTTTTCCACGATGGTGACGGTCAGCCCGGCTTTGGCGGCCTCGATGGCGGCGAAGCACCCGGCCACGCCGCCGCCAATCACCAGCACATCGGTATTTACGATTTCATCTACGGTTCGTTCCGGGGCTTTCAATCTGTTTGTCCTGCGCGGGGTTAGCTACAAGAATCTCCTCTCCCCTTGCGGGAGAGGATTAAGGTGAGGGGGTGGCCTCACAGCTCCACAGATAGTTGCTCAAACAGGACTAATTGTATGCGTTTTGAGGGGCATGTCAAGTTTTCCGAAAATGCCTTGCGCCCAATTGCAATTAAGCGGTAAAATCGGGCGGTTGGGCAATCGTGATCGGCCAAAATGTGACTAAGGAGGTCTCCAGTGTCTTCTGAAAGTGGACCCTATTTGATACTGGCTGCTTTTTGCGAGCAGGTTATCGAAGATAAAGCGGGCGTCCTTTCGCTTATCCGCGTGGTCGACCGGCTCAATATTTCCGCTACCGGCCCGGATGCCCCGGATAACATGCCACGGGCGACCCTCACCTGGACGCTGGTCATCAGCCTCAAATCGGGGCAGGCAAGAGGCACCCACATGATCAGAATTCAACCGGAACTTCCCTCAGGAATTCGACTTGACCCGCTAATTCTTAGCGGCCACTTCGAAGGAGGGAACCGCGGTCAAAACCTCCTGACGAGGATGCAGATGGTACTTGAAATGCCGGGGATATACTGGTTCAGGATCTACTTTGACGACCTGTTCATGACACAGATACCCGTGGAGGTGATATACTCCAGGACCGTGATGCCTCGCCCGCCCCTTCCACCCGGACATCAGCCTCCGCAGTGATACTGGCCGAAGACGCTCCGGAGATTATGTCGAGTGTGTTTAGTTGAACGTATGCCGACTCACTCAGTTTGGAAACGATTTCACTCGCTTTCGCTCTAAAATCCGCCTCCGGACGAAAACCTTCAACTACTTCGGTTGACAGTAATTCAAGTTCGCCAATCGCTTCAGCCATTGCTTTCTCAAAATCGGGAGCGTCCCAGTCAATAGAAGTCAGGTATTCTGCGACATCAAATACCGTTTTCCAGGCCATCAAATATGCCTTAAGCAGGTTAACCAATTCGGAACTCATTGTTGACCTCCATCGGATGTCCGCTTGAAGAAACTTCCAACCGCCCAGATGACTCGCGACCTTTTGAACTACCTGTTTCTGGAATTTGATATCTGGAACAAAATCAGCAACGGCTGCCTCGACAGCAGACCGATCGGACGGGTGCCATCCAAGAGCTGGACAGAAGCAACGTCCATGATTCTAAAGCATTTTCTGCCAAATGGCAAACATCTGGCTACGACCCATTGCGTGAAGGACAACAAGAACGGAAGCACCCTTCACTGGGACGTCAAGGACCTGGTGATAAGCGACATCCGGGTATGGACCTCGGAGTCGCCCCACAGAGGACAGTAAACCCGTACCTAGGTGAACGACCATTATGCTGATTTCCGCAATCTTACTGTTGCTTGTCATGGTGGCAGGGGCGGCGGCCGGGCCGGGGCCGTCCGGTGACCGGGTGGCCGCCATACCCCTGTCCGCCACGCCAACCCCCGGTGTCACAGCCACACCCTCGCCCACGCCTTCACCCTCACCAACCGTTACGGCGACGCCTTTTCCCTGGATGACCCATGCCAATGCCGTGCCGCAGACCGTCCTATCAAAGCCGGCGGTGGGCGTCCCGTTTACCGACCCCCAGTTCAAGACTTCGGTGACGCGGATCACCAATGCCGCAGCCGCAAACCGGCCCGGTATCGTGCCCGACTATTCCAAGAGGCAGGCCTGGAATGCCGATGAAAGCCTGCTGTTGTTACGCACGGGCAGCGGCGAGACGCTCCTTTACGACGGCGCCACCTACCAGTACAAGAAGGGGCTGCCCGGCATCGAAGGCGAAGATGTTTTCTGGCACCCCACGGACCCGGCGGTGATCATCTATAATCCGGGCAACACCCTCTATGCCTACAACGTAGTCACGGGCGAACAACAGGAGATCTATGTCTTCAGCGACTATACCTTTGCCAATACCAGCGGCGAAGGCGACCTGTCCAGCGACGGGCGCTACTATGCCCTTGCCGGGCGGACCTATAATATGACCACCGGCCAGATCACCTACAAAGACCTGCTGGTCTTTGACCTGGTCGAGCGCAAAGTGGTCAGCAAGCTGGCTCTGCCGGCTTCGGTGCAGGATTTCGACTGGATATCCATCTCTCCCGGCGGCAACTACGTGGTGGTAGACTACGCCAACTATGTGACCGGGCCATTCAACGGCGTCGAGGTCTATAACCGCCAGTTTCAGCGGCTGTGGCAAAAGCCGCTGGGGTTCGGTCATAGCGACCTGGGCCGGGACGCCAACGGGGACGAGATAATGGTCATGGACATTTACGACGACGGACCAAACGTTACTTTCATAAGAAAGTTCCGTCTCAGCGACGGCCAGGAGACCAACCTGCTCCAGTTTGCCCCCCTTTTTGACCAGCACATATCGCTGCGCAACGAAGGCCGGCCGGGGTGGGCCTTTATCAGCACCTTCGACAATCCCGGCCGGCTGACCGACGATGCCCAGTCCTGGCTGCCCTTCGAGGATGAGGTCTTCGCCGTCAAGCTCGACGGCAGCGGCCAGGTGGAGCGCATTGCCCACCACCGCAGCCGGCGGTATTCACCGACGACGCCCGACAGCGACCGCAGCAACTATTTTGCCGAGCCGCATGCCACCGTCAGCCGCGCCGGCAACCGGGTGATCTTCGGCAGCAACTGGCGGGAACAGGTGGAACAAGCGGCAAGCGTTGACACCTACGTGGTAGACTGGCGTTCGCAGGTTTCATCACCGGCTCCCACTCCGGAGGCAACTCCCACTCCGACACCTGCACCATCTTCCACCGCTACTCCGACACCTACTCCGACACCTACCCCCACACCTACCCCCACACCCACACCCCCGGCCGCTACCCCGCGGGCAGAGATAACCCTTACACCGGGACTGAACACCAACGGTTACGCCATCATCCGCGCGGGAGTCAGCCGGGTTAAGGATGGCGCCACCGGGGCTGACTATCCCTTCAGCGATGGCATAGGTAGCTATGATGCATATGTCAGTTATGCGGCCGGGGATGTCGTAGTGCTGGGGGTATCCGGCGCAGCCCCTTTTTCATCACCGGTGGCGCAGTTGAATACCCTGGGGGGCGCCAGGACAACTCTTAGCGCCAGCCAGTCGGGCTATGCCCCGGTGCCGCCGCTGACGATAGCCGATCTGACAATTCGCCTGGCGGGTGATAGCAATCGCGGCTACGAAGTGGTTTTAACCTTCAATAGTCTGACCCGGGTATCGGGCGGGCAATTATTAGCTGACAATGCCGGCAGGCTGACTTTTATGAGGGGTGATGCCAATGGCAGCGGCGCGGTAGACATTGTCGATGCCCTTTTCACCGGCCAGTATCTGGCCGGCCTGAGGGGTTTGGGCGCCGGTAGCCCCGCGGTCAACCCGGTCAACGCTGCCAGCGTGCGCCAGGACGAGACCGCCGGTGACCGGATCACCATCGTGGACGCTCTTTACATCGCCCAGATGCTGGCAGGACTGCGCAACGCAAGCTTCAACTAGAATCGCTCTGAAAATGCTGGCCGGCGAGCAGCATTATGCAACGAAAACGATACCTCACAGGCAGGGCCGCCTGTGGTACCGGCAAACGATATCTCACAGGCAGGGCCGCCTGTGGTACCGGCAAACAATGTCTCACAGGCAGGGCCGCCTGTGGTACCGGCAAACGATGCCTCACAGGCAGGGCCGCCTGTGGTACCGGCGTGGACAATTAGGTAGAAATACGGATTCCCTCCGTCGGGACAGACGGATATATACTTCGGGGGATGATCAGCCTGGTCCCGGTTGGCGAAGTCGATAGGGGCATCCTGCAGTACCTGAAGCCACCCCTGGAAGAGGTCTTTGGTCAAAACATGGAGATGGCCGCTGGCATCGGGCTGACCGATTCCAGCCGGGACAAACGGCGGAATCAACATCTGGCATCGGCGCTGCTGACCGGGTTGCCCCAGCCCGGTCCCGGAGACAGGGTCCTCGGGGTGGTTGACGTGGATATCTTTGCCCCGGGCCTCAATTTTGTTTTTGGAGTGGCGGAGCTTGAAGGGCGCAAGGCGATAATGTCCTTACAGCGGCTGAGGCAGGAGTATTACGGCCTTCCCGAGGACGGAGGCCTGTTCCAGGAGCGGGTGATCAAAGAGGCGGTCCACGAGATGGGGCACACCTATGGACTCAAGCACTGCCCGGATGGAGGCTGCGTGATGCACTTTTCCAACAGCCTGGGTGACACGGATAACAAAGGGCGGCAATTTTGCGCGGTGTGCCGGGGGCGGCTTTCAGGTAACAGGTAAAAGGGGCGTAGCGGCACGGCGCCCGTGCCGGGGAGGTTCGCCTCTTCCTAATACAAAGGCAATAACTCATGGTGCACCGGTACCGTAGGGGTTTGATTTATCAAACCCAACCACGGCTTGATGAATCAAGCCCCTACGCGGCACGCCAGCGACAGGCTGGAAAGCCCCTTGTACCTCAAGGGTCAATCCTACTCCACCAACCCCATCCGCAGGGCCGAGATGGCGGCGTTGGTGCGGTTCGGCACGCGGAGCTTGTTCATGATCGTCTGAACATATTTCTTGACCGTGATCTCGGCCAGGACAAGCTCGGCGGAGATTCTCCGGTTGTCATATCCCCTGCCCAGCAGCTTCAGCACTTCGATCTCGCGTGTTGTCAGCTTCTCAGCGAACCAACTGCCATTATTACTCATTCCCGGGAAAGCACGCTGGACGGCGCGCCGGAGCAGACCGCTTTTGACCATGGCCGCGCCGCAGGCTACAGCGCGAATAGCGTCGCTGAGCAACTCCGGTGGACTGTCCTTTACCAGGTAGCCTGACGCCCCGGCGCGAAGGGCCTCCACGACATGGAGCTCGCTATCATACACGGTGAACACGATGATGGCACAGTTGGGTCGCGACTGTTTGATCTTCTGAGTGGCCTCGATGCCGCTTATTCCAGGCATCTTGATATCCATGAGAATCACATCGGGATTCAACTCATTTGCCTTGACGATGGCCCCCTGACCATCGCCGGCTGTCCCGATAACCTTCACCCCGGGATCCTGGCCAAGCATACTGCAGATGCCGTCGCGCACCACCGGATGGTCATCAACCACCAGCACTGTAATTTTTTCTCGGCTTTCCCTGCCGCGCCGGCCGTTATGGCCCGGCACCTCCTCCGCCAGGGCCCGCCGCCCATTAGTTTTATCATGGTGTACCAGTTGACAGGTCGCATCCAGCATGACTATTGTCCTCGCCAATTAGTATGGGTACCGGGTCTTGATTCTACAGGGCCATGTTGAAACATGGCAACATACTCCAGGAGATATATCGAGCATACTTCAGTATAGTATCAAGATACCACAAGTTCAGAAATGCGGTACTACCATGGTTGGAACATATCCCCGACAGGATATATCAAATGCCCCCCAGGGTGTGTGGAAGGGCGCCCACCCCACAGGCGATGATATTGCCCGTGTACCATTTCTCAGAGTTCGGCGGCCGGGCAGGTTCGACCGGGAAACCAGTATCTCTGTCCCGGACAAGAACGGCCGGCTGGAGATTCTGCACATCCATACCAGGGGTATGCCGCTGGCGTCCAACGTCAAGCTGGAAGAGCTGTCCGAGAATACCCACGGGTTTGTCGGGGCCGATCTGGAGGCCCTCTGCCGCGAAGCGGCGATGATCACCCTGCGCCAGGCGATGCCGCAAATGCGGCAAGACGCCGGCCATATCGCATACGAGGTCCTCGCCCGTCTGGAAGTGGAGATGGACCACTTCCGGCAGGCATTGAAGGAGATAGAGCCTTCCGCCATCCGCGAGGTATTCACCGAGGTGCCCAACGTTTCCTGGAACGATGTCGGCGGGCTGGATACTGTGAAGCAGACATTGATCGAAAACATCGAGTGGCCCCTCCGTTATCCTGAGCTGTTCAGCTACTCCCGGACCAGGCCACCCCGGGGCATTTTACTCACCGGCGCGCCGGGTACCGGAAAGACACTGCTGGCCAGGGCGGTGGCCACCGAGAGCAAGGTCAACTTCATTTCGGTGAAAGGCCCTTCGCTTCTTTCCAAATGGATTGGAGAGTCCGAGAAGGGTATTCGTGAGGTTTTCCGCAAAGCCCGGCAGGCCAGGCGCTGCGGGGGTGGACCCGGGAACATGGAAGATGGCAACCAGGAATCGAACCCAACCAGGCATAATATGGTCAAATCGACACGCTCGCCAGTGCGCCTTCTAAATCCGATAATCTGGAGCTCCTGAGCAGATGAAAAAGGAACTCGATTGCTTGGAATCGGTCATCGCCAACATTGGGGAAGGTCTCGTCCTGATGGACAGCGACAATACCGTAAGACATTTCAACCGGGCCGCCGAAACCATCCTGGAACTGCGGGCGGCCGACTTTCTGGGCATGCATGGACGGCTGCTTCAGACAGCCCTGGAAGGGCTGTCCGGAAAGACAAACCATGGCCTGCCATGGGCAGACGTACCCGAACCGGAGCGGATGCCGGGATTGGAATACGAACTCGGGTGCGGGAGCACACGGAGAAAGGTAGCGGCATCACTGTTCGCGGTCGGAGACGGGACGAGCCGGCTGATGACCGGCATCCGGTTCCGGGACATTACCGGGGACGGCGAACTGCACTACCTTAAGACGAAGTTGATGCCCATGGCCGCCCACGAAATCCGTGGCGCCCTGGCGGGCATACGAGGCTTTTCGGAACTCTTGCTCCGCTCCCGCCAGGGCGCCGACGAGCAGGAAAAGAGTGTACAATACATCCACCGCGAGTCAATGCGCCTTTCCTCTATAGTTGATAATACGTTGAGCGCGTCTTGCTTCGAAGCCGGGGCAATATCTGTGACCCTGGAGCCGGTAAAACTGGCAGACACGGTCAAGGAGGTGCTGACCTATTTCCGGACCATCTATCCTGAAGGGCGATTCAGCTACGAGGAGAAAAAGTCAGAGGTCGCCCTCCGGGTGCTGGCTGACAAAAACAAGCTCGGCCAGGTGCTTCGCAATCTCATTGAAAATGCCGTGAAATACTCGGCGGCGGGCTCGCCGGTGGGAGTCTTTGCCTCCCGGGACCAGGCCGGCCGGCGCGCCGTGGTCGCCGTCAAAGACAAAGGCATCGGCATTCCACACGAGGAGATGACAAGACTTTTCAACCGCTTCCACCGGGTAAACAGTCCGCAGACGGCCGGCATTCCCGGCACCGGGCTGGGGCTCTATATCGTCAGATCGCTGATAGAGGCAATGGGTGGAAACGTTTGGGCGGAAAGCGAAACCGGGGTGGGAAGTACTTTTTCGTTTAACCTGCGACTGCCGGCGCCAAACGGGCACTACCAGTGAGGACATTGCTTTATGTTCCCATCATTCACAGCGGGGCGGCCATCAACGCCAGCCTCAAAGAGTCTGAGGTGGGGGTGCTTTTCATCGGGGCGGCCCACAACCTTATCCCGCTGCTTGAGCCGGACATAGCAGTCACCAAACTCAAAGACCCGCACAAGGTCAAGTCCTATTTCGAAGAACTGGTGCTGGGAAAGAACCGGCGCCGCTTTGAAGAATTGAGTTCTTACCTGGCCTCGCCAGCACGGTGATGTTGCTGCGGCGTGTGGATGTTTTGCGCCTCGACCTCTACTGATAAAAGGTAACAAATGATGGTGCAGCGATTTTCGCAGGGGCGGACCCATATGTTCGCCCCCGGGCAGACGCGCAGGTCTGCCCCCGCGTGGGTGTTTGATAAGTCAAACCCTACGGGACCGGTTACATGAATCTATTGCCTCGGCATTTGGGACTGAAGCTGGAAACCTGGGGGCGGCTTGACAAAGGTATTTGGTAAGTGCTAAAAAGACAGGGGATACCCCCTGTCAAGGTGAACAAACAATGAGCATCAAGAGTTTTAATCAAGAGGCCTGCATCGCCGGCTGCGATATTTGCCTGGAGGACTGCCCCACCGACGTTTTCGGCCGTGACCCGAAGAACGAGAAAGCCAGGGTGGTCCACCCGGGGGACTGCTGGGAATGCCTGCTGTGCGAGGAGAAATGTCCCGGCAAGGCGATCCAGATATCGCCGGCGGCGGCGCGCAAGCTGTGGTACCCGTTCTAGAGGTGGGAAATGGGAAGTGGGAAGTGGGAAGATGGAAGACAGAAGATAGTAGTCAGTAGACAGTAGCGGCATCCGCCTGAGGCGGACGCGTGCCGGGGTGGTAACAGCGTCAGCTTTGGACCAGGAGAAAGATGAAAAATATGCAGTCAAAGTATAGGGACCATGCGCCACAGGCGGGGACGCCTGTGGTACCGGCGGCTACGCGACAGGCGGGAATGCCTGTGGCACCGGTGGCTGTGCGACAGGCTGGAAGGCCTGTGGTACCGGTGGCTGTGCGACAGGCTGGAAAGCCTGTGGTACCGGGGGTTCTCGCGGCCGTCATGCTGGCCGGACTTCTCCTCGCTGCCTGCACGGCGCCCGCCCCACCGGCGGCCACGCCAACAGCGCGGGCGACGGCCCAGGCCAGGCAGACCTGGGAAACCGAGCTGCAGAGGCTGATTGCGGCCGCCAGGCAGGAAGGCACCCTGGTCATTAGCAGCCCGGCGGGGGGAGACCTGCGGGACGCCCTGACCAAAGCCTTTCAGGAGAAATACGACGTACGGATCGAGTTCATCACCGGCCGGGCCAACGAGCTGGCATCCAAAATAATCAGCGAACGCAGGGCCGGGGTCTACGTCCAGGACCTGGCCATCCTGGGAACTTCCACCGCGATTCCGGTGTTGAAGCCGGAGGGGGCGCTGGAGCCGGTGGACAAGCAGTTGTTCCTTCCCGAGGTGATAGACAAGAAGGCCTGGTGGAACGGCGATTTTCTCTGGCTGGAGCCAGACCATAGGCAACTGGTCTTCCTGGCCTACGTGGAGACACCGCTGGTGATCAACACTGAGCTGGTAAAGCCCGGCGAGATCAAGGGTTACCGGGACCTGCTCAATCCGAAGTGGAAGGGCAGGATCTCCATTGACGACCCGACGCTGACCGGCGCCGGCCAGGCATGGTTCCAGTCGGTGGCTTCGGAAATACTCGACCTGGACTACATGCGCCAGATGGTAAAGCAGGAACCCATTTTCCAGAGGGATGGACGGCTGGAGATTGAATCGCTGGCCGAGGGCAAGTACGCCATCCAGATCGGCGCCGCGGCCGATGTAGGCATCAACTTCAAGAGGATGGGGTCTCCCATAGACTTCATTGTCCCGGTCGAAGGGGCATACCTTTCCGCCTCTCTGGGCGGGCTTTCGCTCCTCAACAGGGCGCCACATCCCAATGCGGCAAAGCTATTCATGAACTGGCTGCTGACCAGGGAAGGAGCCACCACCTTCTCCCGGGCCCACGGCACCCAGACGACCCGTGTCGACGTCCCCACCGATTTCCTGGAGCCGGCCAGGGTACGCAAGCCCGGGCAAAAGTATACCGCAAGCTACACCCTCGAGTTTGCTTTAGACAGGCCCAAGTACAGCCAGTTGGCCAAAGAAATGTTTGGAATAAAGTAGAGTCGCCCGATATAATGAACTTTCCCGGATTCGAGCCATATTCCCAAAAGAGCCCCTACCGGCAATGGCAGGAGATGGAAGGCATCCCGGTGGTGAGGGGATATGGCGTTGACGACCTGGCTGAAGTGAAGCTCGAGCCATGGCAAAGAAAGGGCGGCACAGGCGCCTTCATCAACCTGGAAGGCGCCGAGGAAACTGACGACGCCTACCTGTGCCAGATTCCTCCGGGCGGCAGTCTAAAGCCCCAACGGCACATGTTCGAGGAGGAGATATTCATTCTCAGCGGCAGCGGGGCCACCACCGTCTGGAACGAAGTCGGGACCAGGCAGACCTTTGAATGGCAGAAGGGCAGCCTCTTTTCGCCGCCGCTCAACACCTGGCACCAGCACTTCAATGGCTCAGGTAGTGCGCCCGCCAGATACATCGCGGTGACCACCGCGCCCCTGGTCATCAACCTGTTCCGCGACCTCGAATTCGTGCTTGATCATGACTTCACTTTCAAAGGCCGGTTCAGCGGGGAGCAAAACTATTTCGCTCCTTCGGGAAGGCTTTTCGACAACATCCGGGTATGGGACAGCAACTTCGTCCCCGATGTGACCTCATCCAACCTCCTGGGACAGCAGGAGATGGGGACCGGACGGAGCATAAGGTTTGAAATGGCGGGCAACTGCCTGGTGGGCCACCTGGCCGAGCTACCGGCGGGGAAGTACTGGAAGGCGCACCGTCACGGTCCCGGCGCCCACGTCATAATCCTGAACGGCGAAGGCTATTCGCTGATGTGGCCCGAGGGAGGGTCCCGGGTCAGGGTCGACTGGCATGCCGGCAGCATGTTCGTCCCGCCCGGCGGCTGGTTCCATCATCACTTCAACACCTGCGATGAGCCAGTGCAGACGCTGGCGCTGCGCTACCTGAGCATGAAATACAAGATGGGGAAGCAGTGGAAGCTGGCCCAGAGCGCCAGAGCCGGCGGCGACCAGATAGCCTACGAGGATGAAGACCCGAAAATCCGGGCGCTGTACCAGCGGGAACTTGCCGCTAAGGGACTGCAAATCAAGATGGCGCAAATGTCTCCCCTTTGAAAAAAGGGGGATTTCGAGACGGAAACCACGAATGAACACGAATGGAACGAATCAACACGAATAGACGGGAACGCTAACACAGAGGACACAGAGTACCCAGAGCAAAAGGAATCAATAGTAAGCATTTCGTATCTATTCGTGTTCATTCGTGTTTATTCGTGGTTAATCCGTCCCATCGCACTATGTTTTTCTGGCGACAGGCTGGAAAGCCTGGCGTACCAGGGCAAAATCCCCCTGTATCCCCCTTTTGCGAAAGGGGGAAGAAGGATAACTATCCCCTTTGCGAAAGGGGGAAGAAGGATAACTATCCCTTTTGCGAAAGGGGGAAGAAGGAAAACTATCCCCTTTGCGAAAGGGGGAAGAAGGAGAACTATGAAGATTTTAGTGAGCATCATCGTGGCTGTCAGCACAGTCGCCTTGCTGACCGCCTGCGGGCCGGCTTCGGCGCCTACCGAGGCGCCGAAGGCCCCGGCCGGTAAGCCGGCCGCGCCGGAACAAAAGCCGGCGTGGGAACAAAAGTGGCAAACCGTCCTGGCGGCGGCAAAGAAGGAAGGTACCGTCTCCGTCTACACCACCTGGAACCCGGCGGCAAGGACGGCGGTGGGCAAAGGCTTCAAAGACAGGCACGGCATAAATGTCGAATTCACCCAGTTTGACCGCGGGAACGAGTTTATGGCCCGCTATCAAAAAAAAAAAAGGGCCGGGCTGGAGCTTATCGA
>CAZFEA010000011.1:0-22686 GCA_964518085.1 uncultured Dehalococcoidia bacterium | reverse complement strand
CCATCCCGATATCGAGACCGCCGCCATCCGCACTATCCTCTTCTGGACCCAGGAGATACCGCCCGGCAGCCGTTCCGGCAAGCAGAAGCACCAGGGCGGCCGCGTGCATTATGTAAAGGAAGGCAAGGGCTATACCATGGTCGACGGCGTCAAGCACGAGTGGGAAAAGGGCGATCTGATCCTTATCCCCATCAAGCCCAACGGCGTCGTTTTTCAGCATTTCAATACCGATACCCAGAACCGGGCGGTCCTGGTGGCGGCCGAGCCGAACTGGTACGACGCCCTGGGTGTCGACATGGGCTCCGGGTACGAACAACTGGAAAACGCCCCCGAGTACAAGAGCTAATGGCGAAACATGGTTGAACGACTTCTCGAAAGAAAGCGGGAGCCGGAGCCTGCGGAAACCATCTATGACCAGGTCAGGCGCATTGACAATGACCGGATCAAGGGACGGCTGGAGGGCATGGTGGTTGTCAAAGGGAAAGACCTGGGCTGGGAACAGAACAAACAGGGCCTGATAAAGTTCTATTCCTACGATAAGATATGGGAGAAGCAGGGCGCCCCCGGCTGGCGGATATTTATTAACCGCATCAAGAAGCATTCAGGCAAGCACGTCCACCAGGGCGGCCTGGCGCTTTTCGTGCTCGGCGGCAAAGGGTACACGGTAGTCGATGGGGCCAAATACGAATGGGAGGAAGACGACCTGATCCTGCTGCCGGTTAAGCCGGATGGCTGCGAGCACCAGCATTTCAACGAAGACCCGGAGAAGCCGGCGGAATGGCTGGCTTTTATCTTCACCCCCATGCGTGACCCCGCCCTGGAAGAGTTCATTCAGAAGGAAGACCATCCCGACTGGGCGGGGCCGAAAACGACCTTGATAAAGTAACAGTTCCCTCTCCCTCGACGGGAGAGGGTCAGGGTGAGGGTGAATTCTGCTCGTAGTAAATCACGAAGATTTCGCCCGAACCCGGGTCTATCAATACCCCGGCCTTGAGCCCGGCCACGACTGTCGTTCCCTGTCTGGCTGTCGCCGTTATGCTATAGGCGTCGGTACCCGCGGCGCCGATATCTTCCCGGTTGGCCACCACCCACACGTAACCGGCGCCGCCGGAATATCCCTGGGGTCCGGTCAGGTGCAAAGTGTTGGTCTTGTAGGAATACTGGCCGTTTTCGGGGTCCGGAGCCTGCGGAATTGAAGGTAGAGGCTGGCTGAAATTCCATACCAGGGTGATGCCTGTGGAGGGTACGCCCTTCACCTCGGGCTCCGCGGAAGTGATCTGGCCGCTGGTGGTGCCCGGGACATAGGAGAAATCCACCGGTGGCTTAACCAGCAGCTTGTTGAAATGGACCACCGACCCGGCTTTATTGGTTACCGTTACCGTATAGACATAGCGGCCGAGTCCTTCGTTGTATACCATTGAGCCAGTGGCCTCCAGGTCGCCGGCATGGACCCCGGACTCCCCGATAACGATGCCGTAAAGGGTTGTCAGGCGCTCGATGAGCACCGTGGTTGATAGCCCGTTAAGAGTGGAAATAGAATAGGAATGGGGATAAGTTGCCGGCGGATTGTTCTTCATAAGGTGCAACCCGTGTTCCACACCGGCGTCTGCGGAATAGAACCCGTTCCTGTCCCTTTCCATCACCTGGCTGCTCCTCAGCATCGTCGTGGTGTAATTCAGGGTGGGGACAATAACCAGCCCGCCCATGGACATCAAAAGCAACACGGTGGGCATGGCATTACCGAGCTGGCTATGGAATCGGCGCCAAATTCGAAGCCTCACAGGTTAACCCTTGGATAAACCTCATATTCCGCGCTGGCGGTCCTGGAGCCAAAATCCGCGGTTACTGCCAGTATCCACAACTGTCCGGTGCTGGAGAAGGTGGGGCCGGCCACCAGGTAGTCGGCCACGCGAGTACTGAAATCGGCGGTCTGTACCCCGTCGGCATTGCGGACCGTTTCCTGCCGGACAAGCTTCTTGAGCCCTCCTGAAGAATCCTGGAGGAGATAGGCGATCCTGTGGGTATATCCGCTTTCCCAGTTCGTCCACACCAGGGTTATGAACTCAACGGTTGGCGTTTCCGGGTCATCATTCAAGATGGTTTGGGCCATGGCCCCGTCTCGCGTGATCCAGAAACCGGCATTCTGTACCTGGCTCTGGGCGGTAATGTAGCTATTGTTGCGTTCACCGATCCTCATCGCCTGCAGGACGGTCATGACTACCGCCGGGACAATGACCGCGGTGATGACCATGGTGATCATTACCTCTACGATGGCATATCCCTTTTCTGCGGCTTTCATCGGTTAACCTTGTAGCCCTCGACGGTCGCCAGCGACCTGCCATTAACGCTGACACTTACGACAATCTTTTGCAGCCCCTGGTCCTCTTCAGGTCCCAGGGCCAGGCCGGTAGCAGGATCGACAGGTATGGTGGAAACATCCACGCTGTAGTTGACCGGTGCGGCGATTGCGCCATATTCCCCATGACCGGTCACGGCGTAGCTGATGTAGGCCAGGTTTTTGACATATTCCATCTGGTTCCGTGCCAGCTTGTCGGCGACCGCCCGCTCCTCGGCCACCGCAGTCCCCTTGAGAGTAGTCCCCAGGGCGCTGAGGAAGGCAACACTGACCAGCGCCATAATGGCCACCGCCACCAGCGTTTCCGCCAGGGCTATTCCCGGCTGACCTCGGCCGGCCCGCCAGATGTTCCTGCACCAACCAGGAAATGACACGTTTCCCCCGCAGTAGTGGTTATTGGGTTATTGAGTTATTGAGTTGCCCACCCCAGAAGGGCAGGCTGACTCAACTAGATAACTCAAGACCCTGGAGCAGCCAGGCGTTCCGATAACAAGCCAATTTGAGTATAAGGGGGTAGCTACTGATCCACAATATCCCACGGGGTAGTCAGCCTGGTACTTTAGGACGGGTACTTTGGTGCAAAGGGACAGGCGAGTGACCGAAGATGGGTCAACCACGTATTCCCTCCCCTTGACGGGAGAGGGTCGGAGCTTGTCCTGAGCGAAGCCGAAGGGGTGAGGGTGAAGATGCGTTTGCCAGACGAACACACGATATCCTGCTTTTTGGGCCAACATCGGCAATTGAGGCGGGCGAGCCGCCCCTCGCCTGCGCCGCCTCCGCCCCGTGGCTCGCCCCTACATCGTTTTGCGTTGTTTTTCCAGCTTTTCACCGGTCTGGTAGTGCTCGCCTTTGAGGGCCAGTTCCGCCTCCTCCTCGTTCTCCTTCGTCCAGTAGCCCAGGCTGTAGCCATACCAGGGCACCTGCGGCTTCAATGCCGGCAGTCCCAGGTCTTCCCAGATATTCTTCGCCTTCTCCATGTATTCCTTTTTCGGCAGGGAGACGGGCGGGTATCCCCATTTGCGGGTGGCGTCAATGAGGAGGGATGAGCAACCACGGGGCAGGGGATAACGGCGCTCGGGCGATTCGGGTTCGGCGGCGGAATGGTCCAGGGCCGGTATTTTGCCATAGGTGATATGGGTGTCGCGGTGCGGCTGGACGCGAAAACTCAGCGCCCAGTTTACCGAATCGGCATCCCTGGGGTCGATATCATCATCAACAATAATGATGAATTTGCCGATATGGTTGTCCAGATTGGCGGCGGAATAGAGGGCCTTCCACGGCTGCGCCGGGTGAGTCTTCTTCATCTTGATGACGCAGTACTGCCATGCCCCGCTGCTTTCGTGGAACACCACTTCCTGGATATTGTTGATTCCACAGTCATGCTTCAGGTGCTTGTAATAGACCGCCTCGGCGGCAATTTGCCTCAGTTTGCTGCTTTCACTGGGGGGGAACTGGCTGAGGAAAGCGACATAGATGGGGTTCTTGCGATGGGTAATGGCGGTCACATTGAGGAAGGGGTTAAACTGCTCGCCGCCCATATACCCGGTGTATTCGCCGAAGGGCGCTTCCCGCTCCAGGGCATCAGTGGGAATAATGCCTTCGATCACTATCTCGGCATTGGCCGGCACCTCGACGTCTACCGTCTTGCATTTCACCAGCTTCAGGGGTTCGCCCGAGATGCCGCCGGAAACGTCATACTCATCGACGCCGTAGGGCAGATGGCTTACGGCGGTGAAGCCCAGGTTGGGAGGAGCGCCTATCACTGCGGCGGCATGGAGCGGAACGCCGCGGTCACGGCATTTCTCCCAGTGCGTCCAGAGGTCTTTTGGAGGAGAACTGCTGACGCCCAGGCGGGTAGGGCTCTTGACCATGGCGCGATACACTCCCACGTTCCGGGTGCCGGTCTCGGGGTCCTTGCTCACCCAGCAGGCCGAGGTAAGATAGGGCGCGTTGTCAAAGCCCGGTGTCGAAATAGGCACCGGCAACATGCCCAGGCCGCCATGCTGCTGCAGATGCTCTCCGCTGAAAACCACATCGTGCACCGGCCCGCTGTCAACCATGACCGGCTTGACCGGTTTTAGCTGGGCCTGGGTCCATTTCTCGATAATCTCGGTATCTTTGCACATCATGCCCATGGCGTATATCTGACGCGAGGCGGCATGACAGGCGACCAGCACCGGCATGGTATAGCTTTTCCCTTTGACATCTACCACGTCTTCGAACAGAAACGCTTTTCTCCGTTCTTCGGGGAGACCGCGAAATTGCCACCGCACCAGGGGATGAAGCTCGGTGTCCTTGTTAATGCGCTTCTTGACGCGGACCAGCTTGTCGGCCCGTTCCAACGCCTGGATGTAGTCCCTCATGTCGGTGTAGTACGCCATGTTCGACTCCTCTCAAGTAGCGGTTGGCAGTTAGCGATTAGCAATTAGCAATTAGCTTTCGTAGCGGCACGGCGCGCCGTGCCGGAGCGGCCCACGGCCTTTGTCAACGATGACCCGGAGCGAACCTGTGTTCTGCTCGCGCGCATCCATCTGGGCCGGGCCAGTCTGCTTTCCGGCCCCGGCACAAAGTGTTGCATTTAGGTGAGGGCATTCAACGGCGCTTCACCCTATCCCTTCGGCTTCGCTCAGGGCAAGCTCTGACCTTCTCCCGTCGAGGCAGAGGGGATCGCGCCTTCCGCCGATTGCTAATGGCCAATTGCTAATCGCTAATCGCTAACTGCTAATTGCTAATTGCTAATTGCTAATGGCTAATTGCCAGGAGCCAGCCGCTAGCTGACAGCCAACCGCGAGTTCCTGATGATCTCCAGGGCCTCTGTAAAATGCCGTAATTTCAGCGACACCGTTTTTTCGAATTCACCGCTGCGGGCGGCGCAAAGCTTTGCTTCCTGGCAGATGGCCTGGATATCCGCGCCGGAATACCCTTCCGTGGCCGGAGCGAGCTTGTCGAGAACGTCTTTTTCCGAGGTTTTCGGGGCAAACTTGACGCCCGCCAGGTATATCTTGAAAATGGCGCGGCGCTCCTCTTCGTTGGGCAGCGAAATGGCGATGTGGGTGCCAAAACGTCCCGGACGGAGCAATGCCGGGTCGAGCAAGTCGATGCGGTTGGTCGCGCCCATCACCACGACACCCCCGAGGGATCCGATGGAGTCCAGCTCGGTGAGCAACTGGTTCACCACCCTTTCGGTGGTCTTGCTGCTCTGGTCCTGGCCGCGCCGCGGGGTGATGGCGTCTATCTGATCGAAGAACAAAATAGAAGGGGCCACCCGGCGGGCGAGTTCAAACAGGTGCCTGATCTCTTCTTCGGACTCGCCCAGCCACTTGCTGAAGATCTCCGGGCCGCGCACCACGATAAAGTTTACCGCGCATTTGGCCGCCAGGGCTTCCACCAGTAAGGTCTTGCCGCTGCCCGGAGGCCCGCTAAGGATAATGCCCGAAGGCGCTTTGATGCCCATATTGCGAAAGGTATCGGGGTGGAGCAGGGGCATTATCACCAGTTCGGTAAGGCGTTTCTTGGCGATATCCTGCCCGCCTATGTCCTCCCAGCGAGCGTCGGGTATAGTGACCAGGGCTTCGCGCATAGCCGATGGCCGGGTGCGGCCCAGGGCATGCTCAAAGTCACCGCTTTCGACCACCAGACCTTCAACGGCAACAACGTCACTATTCATAATATGCTCGGCGCCAAGCTTTACCTTGCGTCTCAGGGCGTTGAGGCCGGCCTCGCGGCATACTTCCATGAGGTCGGCGCCGACAAAGCCGTGGGTGCGCCGGGCGATTTCGGGTAGCGACTCTTCGGCTTCCTTGCTTATCGGCATGCCGCGGGTATGGATTTGAAGAACGTGAAGTCGCCCCTGGGCGTCTGGCGGCCCGATAAAGATTTCTTTGTCAAAGCGCCCCGGGCGCCGCATCGCCGGGTCCACCGAATCTACGCGGTTGGTAGTGCCGATGACCACGACGCCGGAACTCTTTTTCAGTCCGTCCATCAGGCTCAAAAGCTGGGCCACCATTCGCGTGTCGGCCTGGGTGCCGCTCTCACCCCGTTTGGGGGCTATGATATCAAGCTCGTCCACAAATATGATCGATGGAGCATGGTGGCCGGCCTCCTCAAAAATGCCGCGGAGGATGGCTTCAGTTTGACCGTAGGCGGTGCTGATTATCTCCGGTCCGTTGATGAACTCAAAATGGGCGTTAAGTTCGTTGGCAATGGCCAGGGTAAGGTGGGTCTTGCCCACACCGGGAGGCCCGTGGAATATGATCCCCTTGGGTGGTTTGATCCCGAGCTGGGAGTAAGCCTGGGGGTAACGCAACGGCAGCTCCACCAGCTCCCTGATGCTCTCCAGCTCTTTGTCCAGCCCGCCGACATCCGCGTAGTGGACCTCAGGGCCGACGCCCCCTTCGTTCACTATTTCAATAACGGTGGATGGCTGAACAAAGCCGGGCGCCGTCTCCAGGCTGACGGCCCGGAAAATAGTGCTGTTGACATCGCCGGGAAGGGTTGCCGGAAACAGGCTGCCTTCGCTCAAGGGCAGTGATTTCTCAAGAAGCAGCCCGGCCAGGAAGGCCACAATCTCTTCCCTCTTTTGGGCCACCGGCGTAAGCGGGGCGAAGAAGGCTTTTCTTATGGGCCCGGGCTCGACCTTGTCTACATGAACATGCTGACCCGGCTCCTCTTTCAAGGCCTGTCGTATGAACCGGTCCACCCGGATGCACGCCTTGCCGCGGTCCTCGGCATGGGCCTTGCCCACCCGGGCCAGGATTTTGCGGTTGCGATGGGTCTTGATTTCGACTATGTCGCCTTCCCCGGCGCCCATTTTGGACAGCGCCTCAGGGTCGATATAACAGCATCCGTTCTGCGGTGAAGAAGCTGGGCTACGCGATAGTTCCAGTTGAATTGGCATCTGGGTTGTTTCCTCCATGGTCCATGCCTGGCAGGCACATTTGCTCCAAGAATCCCGGTACCACAGGCGGCCCTGCCTGTGAGACACGGTCTTTCATACTTGATCGTGCTCGCCAGCAAGCATGGATGATTGTTTAGTTTAGATTCGGGGACCGATTGGTAAATATACCATTTTTGGCGCGCAATGTCATTCTGAGCCACCGTAGGGTGGGTTAAGCGGGCGAGGGTTGTGGTGGCAGTTATGGAGTGGGCGCGCGAACCCACCGTACGCCTCAGGGTGACGTTTTCAGCTTCTCCGCAATCTGCTGCCGGAGAAGCTTCTTGTCTATCTTCTGTTCGCCGGCCAGGGGCATGGCTTCGATGATCTCCAGGTGTTCCGGCAGCTTAAAAGCGGCAAATCCCTTTTGCTTCAGGTAAGTCACCATGTCCTCAAAGCTAAAGGTGCAGCCCACCCGGGGAACGACAAAGGCGCAGGCTTTTTCGCCCATGATGGCGTCCGGCATAGCCACTACCGCCACCTCACGAACGCCGGGATGGGTGAGCAGCATGCTTTCAATCTCAATGGGATAGATATTTTGGCCCCCCCGGATGATCATGTCCTTCTTGCGACCCACGATCTTGAGGTTGCCATGCCGGTCAAACTGCCCCAGGTCCCCCAGGTGATACCACCCCTCAGGCCACGCCTGCCGGGTTGCTTCCGGGTCCCGGTAGTAGCCCGAGATCCCGCTGGGGCTGCGGCTGATGATCTCTCCGATGGCCCCGGGCGGAACGTCTTTGCCATCATCGTCTACCAGGCGGACCTCGGTGCCATCCACCGTCCTGCCCACGGTGCTCAAGCGAAGCTCTCTCGGCATGTCGGGTGGCGTCAACACCTCGCCACCCCAATCGGTAGCCCCCAGGACGATCACCACCTTCCCTCCCATCTTTTCTTCGACTTCACGACCAATGTTAGGATCCAGGACCGCAGACGAACACCACCAGTACCTCACCGACTTATAGCTATATTTGTCCCGATTGGGGTGCTGCACCATCATGGCCAGTTGCGCCGGCACCACGCACACAATGGTGCACTTCTCTCTGTCGATGAGCCGCAGCGAGTCCTCGGCATCGAATTTCTCCAGCATCACAATCTTCGCCGCTTTGAGCGGGCCGCCGGTATAGGCCGGAAAATTGGGGCCCCCGGGAGCGGGTCCGATGACGGCGAAAATGTCGTCCTTTGTCAGATTGATAATATCGGCGTTTTTGCGCCACTGATAAATCCGGGTGCAGGCTGGATATTCAACAAACTTGGGAAAGCCGGTGGTGCCGGTGGTATGGACCACCAGTGAAAACTCGGTGCTGGGGGTCCTGGTCTTCTGCAGGGTGTCCGCGGGAAATTCTCGCTCGATAGGCCGGTTCACCATTTCCCGAATCGAAATCGCCCCGGGGGGAACTTTATCCCCGGTAACGAAAACGTGCTTCAGGTGCGGCAGGTCCTTGCGCAGGTCCTCGACCATCTGGAAATGGTCGAAACCCCGGTACTCCCACGGGACCACCACGCCAGCAGCATCCAGGCTCTTGAGAATGTGGCCCATCTCGGCGTGGCGGTAGGTGCGCAGCGACTGAAGGCAAAGCAGCCCGGCCTTTTCACAGGCCACCCTGAGTAAAGGCACCTCCACCACGTTCGGTAGTTGGATGACGACCATCTCGTCCTTCTTCAACCCCCGTTTCAGAAATCCCAGCGCCAGCCGGTCGATCCACTGGTTGGACTGCGACCAGGTCAACCGGTGTACCGAGTCAACCACGCCCTCACGATCGGGATAGGCCCGGGCATTACTTTCATAAAGGTCCGAGAGTGTTTCCGGACGCCAGATGCCCTGGCTGGTGTATTTCTTGATGATCTCTTCGGTAAAAAGGGTTGCCTTAGCCACTTGGTGGTTCTCCTTTCAGCCCGGGATAGCCCCACCGCTGATGGTCGCCGTGATAACGATCTCATCCCCTTCCTTCAGGGGGTTCTTGAGACTCTGCACCCGGACGCCGCCGGACACGATAAGCAATGAGTCGCTGAGGTTGCCCGTCAGGTCCAGGGTGTCGGTCTTGATCTTTGGTCCGTACTCCTGCGTCAGGGCGTCAAGCAGATCGCCGAAGGTATCGCCTTCGACGGTCAGCTTGACTTCGCTCTTGCCGAAGCTATCCCGCAGCGGTCCGAAGGTTTTTACCGTGACGTTGACCCCCACGAGCTATTTTCCTTTGAAAACCGGTTTTCTCTTTTCGGCGAAGGCACGGGGACCTTCGAGCGCGTCTTCCGTGTTGGTCACCGCCACGGTTACCAGGCTTTCAAAGCGCAGACCATCGTCCAGGGACATTTCCAGGCCCCGGTAAGCGGCTTCTTTGACCGCCCGGACGGCAACCGGGCCATTCTCGTTGATCCTGTGCGCCAGGGCTTCCGCGGTTTTCATTAGCTCAGCCGCGGGCACAACCCGGTTTACCAGTCCCAGCCGGTAGGCCTCCTGGGCGGTGACGGCATCGCCGGTCATTAACATTTCCAGCGCCGGACCGAGGGGGATGAGACGCGGGATCTTCTGGGTGCCGCTCATACCCGGGATCAGGCCCTGCCTGACCTCGGGTACCCCAAGCCTGGCATGTTCCGCGGCGATCCTGATATCGCAGGCCAGGGCCAGCTCGAGGCCGCCGCCCAGGGCCATTCCATTGATGGCGGCGATGAACGGCTTGAACACCCGCAATCCCCGCATCGGCGTCACATAAGGAATGGGGACAGTCGGCGGTTTTCCAAGCTTGATGGCCTCGGCAAAAGCGGCGCTCATTTCCTTCAGATCGGCGCCGGTGCAAAAGGCCTTTTCCCCGGCTGAGGTGACGATTGCTGTCCAGACCTCCGGATCGTCACGCACGGCGGTCCAGGCGTCGGTCAATGCGTTCCACATCTCCAGGTTAATGGAGTTCATGGCCTCCGGCCGGTTAAGGGTTATGTAGGCGATCCGGTCCTTTTTCTCGTACAGTAATACTGGCAAGTGTCCCCCCTTTCACATTTTGATTTTTGACTTTGCTTGAAGCTCCGGATGCTGCTTGACTACCGATCCCAGGACGCCGTTGACGAACCTGGGTGAACTTTCGCCGCCGTATGCTTTGGCCAGCTCGACCGCCTCGTTGATAATTATGCTGAAAGTCAGCTTTTTGTCTATCAACAGTTCGAAGATGGCGATACGCAGAATGTTGAGATCGATCAGAGGCAGTTGCTCTATGGGCCAGGCCGGGGCGAATTGCCGGATGTGGCCATCGATTTTATCCCGGTTTCCCAGGACGCCCTGGACCAGTTCCCGGGCAAACGCGGCGGCAACGTCCTTGAGCTCCGTTTCAGCGATGAGACGCTCAGTAGTAGCCACCGGGTCATGGCCGGTGCTACTGATTTCGTATAAGGCTTGCAACGCGGCTATTCGCGCTTTACGCCTTGGACCTATCTTAGATCTTGAATCTTGAATCTTAATTTCCTTACGCCGTGACCAGCCCGCCATCAACCCTCAACACCTGTCCGGTAATGTACCGCGCCTCCTCTGAAACCAGGAAGGCCACCGCATTGGCCACGTCCTCCGGCGTGCCGAACAGTCCCAGGGGTACCTGCTTGAGAATCTCCTGCTTGACTGTTTCGGGCAGTTTGCGGGTCATATCGGTATCGATAAACCCGGGGGCAATGGCATTGACGTTGATGCCCCGAGAGCCGACTTCTTTGGCGATGGTCTTGGTCAGGGCGATGAGACCGCCCTTGGCCGCCGAGTAATTGGCCTGCCCGGCGTTCCCCACGATCCCGGCGACACTGGCGATGTTAACGATCTTGCCTGAACGCTGTTTCATCATATGGCGCACCACCGCCCGGACACACAGGAATGCCCCCTTGAGATTCACGTTCAGCACCCGGTCCCAGTCTTCCAGCGACATCCGCAGCAAAAGCTGGTCCCGGGTGATGCCGGCGTTGTTCACCAGCACATCCAGCCGGCCATGTTCGGCGACGATCCTTTCGATCATCGCGGCCACGTCTTCTTCTTTGCTGATATCGCCCAGGACTACGAAACTCTGCCCGCCTTTGTCCCGCACCGCGCCCGCAGTTTCCCGGGCGGTATCCGCGGCCGCCGGGATATCATTGATGACGATAGTCGTCCCGGCGCCGGCCAACCTGAGAGCGATGGCGCGGCCGATGCCGCGCCCGCTGCCGGTGATGAGCATTACCTGCTGCTGGACATCCATGTTACTTACCTTCGATACGGACAATCTCGCAGGGGCGAACCTGTGTGTTCGCCCGCGGGCAGACACGCAGATCCATCCCTCGGCAACATTAATTCACGCCGATGTATTAGCCGGGGCAAACCAACTGAAAAGACCACAAGATATTACCAGATAATGAGGCAATATTCATCCCCATCCAAATTCGACCTGGGTGGAAGTAGCTAACGAAGCTGGACCATCAGGGGCGAAGAACCCCACTTAGTGTCCGGCGAGTATCTCGAAGCAGCAAAACCATGACGTCAAACAGCATGTCGGGAAAACGATCGCGCAGCCGCCTCATAAAGGCCATTACCGCTCGTTCTCCTTCGAACAGGTCTCCGCGCACCACAAACAACAGGTCCAGCACATTGTCGAGAGAGTCACTCTTCACTGCAACTATGCAATTCGATCCCGCAGACTCGCGAGTTATGAATTTATGAATGTCCGCCTCCAGGGACTGCCGGTCAGGTCTATGTTGGACAACTTTTGTCCTCCTGGCATACATAAGGGACACCTCGTGACAAAATCTCAGATTGAATTGAGTATACCATCCACTCCAAAAACTGACAATTGCATTGCTACGGAAGTCCTCGTCGCCGCGGCGCCCCTTAAAGAATCCCTGCCGGTAGCGTGTTAAGGCGGGAGCCTAAAGTGGGTAGACAAAAGGTCAGCGTCACATTGCACGAAGCATTGATCAGCGAATTGGACAGCTTGGTCCGGGAACAAGTCTTTAAGAGCCGCAGCCAGGCGATTGATGAAGCGGTCAGCGAGAAATTGACGCGCTTGAAGCGAACCCGCCTGGCCATTGAATGCGACAAACTTGACCCTCAATTGGAAAAGGCATTGGCTGAAGAAGGACTGAGCGAGGATGTGAAGCTGTGGCCGGAATACTAAGGGGAAGGGCTAAACGAAGTCATTTCATAGCATTGTTCACAGGCACGGTTACCGCACCGGCGCGCCGTGCCGCAACGGGCGGTTTACATCCCGGTGGCCCATGGTAGCCAGTTCGCCCGTCTGGTGGGGAATAGATGGCTCACAGGCAGGGCCGCCTGTGGTACCGTATTTGCGACAGGCTGGAAAGCCTGTCGTACCGGGCGACTCCCTGGCGGGGTTGCTTCGTCCGCCTCTAGCGGACTCGCATGACAGCAGCCTACGCGGGCACTTCCATCGTGGCCACGGTGGCGTCGATGCGCTTGATCAGCCCGGTCAGTACCTTGCCAGGGCCGACCTCAACGAAGGTGGAAATGCCTTCGCTGATCATGTACTCGATGGACCGCTGCCACTGCACACAGTGACAAAGCTGTACCAGCAGTTCGTGCTTCAATTCGGCAGCCTTCTCCAGGGACCGGGCCGAGGTGTTGGCAACAATCGGAATCTCGGGGTCCCGGAAAGGCGTTTCCTCGATGACCTGGTTCAGGTCCTTGATGGCCGGCTTCATGAGCGGCGAATGAAATGCGCCGCTCACTTTCAGGGCTACAATCTTACGTACGCCGTTTCCCCTGGCCAGTTTGGAGGCGCGCTCAATAGCGTCGTTGGTGCCGCTGATGACTATCTGGCCCGGGCAATTGATGTTGGCCATCTCGGCGCCCGACTCCCGGCATATCTGCTGCACCAGTTTTTCGTCCGCCCCCAGCATGGCCAGCATTCCTCCGGGGACCTGCGCCCCGGCCATGTGCATGGCCCGTCCCCTTTCATGCACCAGGCGTACCGCGGTGGGGAAATCAACGACATTGGCTACAACCAGCGTGGTATATTCGCCCAGGCTATGCCCGGCGGCAAAGAGGGGGCCGCCGAGGTTATTCCACAGACCCTTTTCCTCGCTGGCCTTCCAACAGGCCAGGCTGGTGGTCAAAATGGCTGGTTGCGCGTTATAGGTGAGGTCTAGTTCCTGTTCCGGTCCTTCAAAACAGAGTTTGGATAGCGAAAATCCGAGGGCATCATCTGCTTGCTTAAATACTTTGCGGGCGGCGGGGGAGGACTCGAAAGCCTCCTTGCCCATACCAACTTTCTGGGTACCCTGGCCTGGGAAGACGTGAGCCACCTTAGGCGAACTCTTGCTCCTGGCAGAGTTGACCATGGATTAACCTCCATTTGGCATAGCCGCCAATCTTTTTATCGTTTTCTCCGCATCAGCCATGATGGTTTCAATGATTTCTCTTACCGGTTTGATGTCTTTCAGCGCCCCGGAAACCTGTCCGGCCAGCAATGAACCATTTTCTACATCCCCCTGTATAAGTCCTAAGTATGTTTTGCCGGTGCCAAATTTCTCCAGTTCCTCTTTGGAACAACCGGCTTTTTCCATGGCGTCGAACTGCCTGGTCATCTTGTTTTCCAGAGCGCGTACCGGGTGTTTCAGCGAGTACCCGGTAGCCATGGTACAGCGGTCCCTGGCCTCGACGATCTTCTGCTTGACATTAGGATGGGCAACACATTCCTCAGAAGCGATAAACCTGGTCCCCATTTGCATTGCCTGAGCGCCCATGGACAGGGCCATAGCCAGACCCCTACCGTCGAAAAACCCCCCGGCAGCCACTACCGGTATCTTCACGGCATCCACAACCTGCGGCACAAGCACCGTGGTTGTGGTCTCACCTATGTGGCCGCCGGATTCCATGCCTTCAGCCACCAGGGCATCGGCCCCGGAGCGCTCCAGGCGCCTGGCCAAGGCGACACTGGAAAGCACCGGCATGACCACGGCGCCGTACTTCTTGAACGAAGGCACATACACGCCGGGATTGCCCGCGCCAAAGGCGACAACTTTGACCTTCTCGTCGAGAAGGACCTTGATAACCCCTTCCGCATGGGGAGAAAGCAAGACCGCATTTACGCCAAACGGCTTATCGGTCAGTTGCCGGGTAAGATGTATTTGTTCCCGGACCCATTCGGGCGGGTGATTTCCGGCGCCGATGATGCCCAGTCCGCCGGCGTTGGAAACCGCCGACACCAGTTCGGCAGTCCCCAGCCAGGCCATTCCACCTTGAATTATGGGATATTTGATGCCAAGAAGGTCGCAGAGAGGCGTGCTAAGCAACGTCTAGGCCTTCTTTTTCGGCGTCCGGATCTTGATTACCTCTTCGTTCTTGTATGTCCCGCAGGAGGGACAGGCTAGATGAGGAAGCTTCGGACTATGGCATTGCGGACAGTTCTGAAGCTTCCGAGGTGTCAGGTGGAGGTGGCTGCGCCTGTCGCCGCGCCGTGCCTTGGGATATTTTCTTTTGGGCAGGGGAGTCATCGGGCTGGGTCTTCCTTTCTTTCGCTGGCGCCCTTTTCGGCCAGGTTCAGTTTCTCAACTTCGGCCCATCGAGAGTCTTCCGGAGCACGCTCGCAGCCGCACTCGGTCTGATTGAGGTTAGCGCCGCACTGCGGGCACAGTCCGGGACAATCGGGGCGGCACAACGGGGCCATAGGCAAAGTTACCAGCAGGTTTTGCCGCAGGGCTTCATCAAGGTCAATCAGGTGATTCGAGTCTATGGTAAATCCGCCCTCATTTTCGGGCGCTTCCAGCGGCAAGCCGGTATGGACATCGACGGTGGGGAAATACTCCTCTTCGATCTTGAAGGGAGTAATGGACACGAACTCACGGAGACAGCGGCTGCATACCTGCAGGAGCTTGGCCTTTACCTCGCCGGAAACCAGGATGCTCCGGTCAAGACGCGTCAGGAGGAAATGACCGGTAAGTCTTGATGGGGCGCCGTCCACGCTGATTTCTTCGTCGAAGTCGACCTTTCTGGTCGAGCCCACGGGTTCCTTAAGTAACTGGGCCACATTTATTTGCATTGTATTTTCTAACTGGCAAGCGCCACAGGCGAGCCTTGTTTCAGGGTGGGATGAGACTAAGCCCATTAAGCCTGTGTACGCCATCTAATCGGCAAATTATAGGCTGCCGTATTAAGCGTTGTCAAGGGGATACATAGGAAATTGGCCCCGGTGTATGGTAAAATTGGCTCAAAGCGGAAGGAGTAAGAGCTATGTCAGGACATTCTAAGTGGGCGCAAATCAAGAGATCCAAAGGCGTGGCCGATGCTCGTAAGGGGCAGCTTTTTACCAAGCTGACCCGGGAAATTATGGTGGCGGCGCGCGCGGGCGGGGCGGACCCTGAAGGCAATTTCCGCTTACGCCTGGCTATCCAGAAGGCAAAGGACAGCGCCATGCCCTACGACAATATTGACAGGGCGATAAAAAAGGCTGTCGGGGGCGGCGAGGGCTCCGCATTAACCGAAGTAAGCTATGAGGGCTACGGGCCGGGCGGAACGGCTATCCTGATAAACACGCTGACCGACAACAAGATGCGTACCCTCCAGGAGATACGCACCATCTTTAACCGCGCCGGAGGCAGCCTGGCCGAATCAGGCTCGGTCTCATGGCTTTTCAAATCAAAGGGTCTGATTACTATCGAGCCGGGCAGCCAGGACGCCGAGGAGATCGGTCTTGTTGCCCTCGACGCCGGCGCCGAAGACGTGAGGATCGAAAAGGGTTTCATGGAAATAGAGACCGACGGCAGGTCGCTGGAGACGGTGCGCAAGGGCCTGGACCAAAAAGGGTTAAAGATCATCTCGGCTGAAGTCTCGATGGTCCCCCAGACTCAAGCCAAACTGGATGAAAAAAGCGCCGTTTCGGCGATGAGACTGCTGGACAAACTGGAAGAAATGGATGATGTGCAAAAGGTGTATTCCAATGCCGAGTTCTCCGAGGAAGTACTGGAAGCTCTAAAGGCACAAGTTTAAACAAATCCTAAATTCGAATATCTAAATGCGAAACAATGTCAAAATTCAAATAGGCAATGACCAAAACCCACTGCCGGTACCACAGGCGGCCCTGCCTGTGAGACACTGTTACACGAAAGCTTTGCGAAATGAGAGATGAAATCACCGTCCTCGGGGTTGACCCGGGCACAGTAAGCATGGGCTACGGCCTGGTCCAGGAACGGAACGGTCGCATGACCATGCTGGCTTCGGGGGCATTTTCCGCCCAGGCCACTGCACCCATCGGGCAGCGTCTGAGGAACCTGTATCTCGGACTGACGCAACTGATCGAACGCTATCAACCGGATGTGGTGGCGGTAGAGGAGCCATTCGTCGCCCAGAACATCCAGGCGGCGCTGGCAGTCGGCCGCGCCCAGGCCATTGCCATACTGGCCGCCGCCAACCATGGCAAGCCGGTGTTTCAGTATTCACCGGCGAAGGTCAAACAGGCCGTCACCAGTTACGGGACCAGTACCAAGGAGCAGGTGCAGGAAATGGTAAGGGTCCTGCTCAAACTGCAGCAGATTCCCCAACCCTCCGATGCCGCCGACGCCCTGGCGGTGGCCCTGTGCCACCTGCAAGAGAGCCGGGTGGCCAGGATGGCCGGCGAACCAAGAACACGATGATAACCTCGCTTCGCGGCGTGCTGGAATTCAAAAGCGCTGACCAGGTTTTCGTCGGCGTCGGCGGGGTCGGCTTTCAGGTCTTTACTCCGACATCAACCCTGGCTAATCTCGGACCGGTTGGCTCCAGGGTGCACCTCCACACCTATCTCCACCTGAGGACCGACCAGGTTACCCTCTATGGGTTCTCTTCCCCTCAAGAACGCGCCCTTTTTCAGACGCTGCTGGGTGTCACCGGAATCGGCCCGAAACTCGCCCTGGCGCTTCTTTCCGCTGTCAGCCCGGACCAGATCGTGTCCGCGGTAGCTACCGACAACGTGAGCTTCTTCAGCCGGGTGCCCGGATTCGGCAAGAAGACCGCCTCGCGGCTGGTGCTGGAACTCAAGAGCGACCTGGAGAAGGGCAAACTGGGGATGCCGGTGGGGGCTTCCGTGCAGCAGGACACCGAAGTGGCTGCCGCCCTGGCCAGCCTGGGATACTCTGCTTCCGAAGTCAACCAGGCGCTGGCGGCGATCGCGGACCAGACCTCCCTATCCACTGAGGACAAGGTCAGACTGGCGCTGCAGTACCTCTCATCCCGCTAACTGTTTTCGAATCTAGTTCTGGCTTTTGCCGAAATTGAGACCCACCAGGACCAGGTCATAGGCATCCACCATACCATCACCGTTAAGATCGGCATTGGGATTGAATCCGGCATCGCCGCCCTTCTTGTTGAAGGACGCCGCCACCATAGCCAGATCGGCCACGTTGACCGATCCATCCTTGTTAGCATCGCCCTGAAGCGGCGCGGGCGGTGTTGGCGTTGGAGTCGGCGACGGCGAGGGTGACGGCGACGGCACCGGAGACGGGGTTGGCGTTGGTGTGGGTGTGGGCGGAGTGGCCTGCCCGATGGCGTATAACTTCCCGTCCGTTGAGCCGACATAAACCGTGCCGCCGGCGCCGATGGCGGGAGAAGAAAATACCTGGCCGCCGGTTGTATAGGTCCATTTCAGGGTCCCGTCCGGTTTCAGGGCATACAACTTGCCGTCATGTGATCCGATAAATACGGTGCCGTCCGCGGCTATCGCCGGCGAGGAGCCCCCGGTCCCGGTCACGTAGCTCCACTTCGAGGTCCCATTGGGATTCAGGGCATATAGTTTGTTGCCGCCGCGAACGTACACCGCGCCATCGGCGGCTACCGCCGGAGAGTGCACTTCGGCGCCTTCCACGGCATTGCTCCACTTCAGACTGCCGTCGGGATAGACAGCATACAGCTTTCCCGGGGTGACAAAGTCCGAACCCACATATATCGTTCCATCAGGTCCGATGGCCGCCGAGGAAACAATGGAGACGGCATCGGTGGCCAGGCTCCAATTGACCACGCCATTGTGGTTGACGGCGTGGAGCTTGCCGTCATAGGAGCCCACGTAGACTGTCCCGTCGGTCCCGACCGCCGGGGACGACTGTATCTGGTGTTGAGGAAACCACCCTGCGCTGTAGCTCCACTTGAGAGCACCGTCGGGCTGCACGGCATGCAAAGCGGCATCATACGAGCCCACTGGCCAACCGGGGGTACCCAGGAGTCTGAGTGCACCACCACACCAATTGCCTGAAGCTCGGCAACGCGGGCTGAAGAAGGCTTTTCCGCCATATGTATGAAAACCTTTTGCCGGGACGCCTCGGCAACGGACTGGCCGGCCAGTTGCGGCAGCACCGGTTCGCCCATAGGCAGCGAACCGCCCCCCTGGATAAATCTCATCTTCTCCTTGACCTGCATGTCCAGCAGGCTGCCGATCCTGGAGGCGGCAACTGCCTGCTGCGCCACGCCGCGACCCGGGGATGGGGGAAAGAGGGAAAAGACCAGGGCGAACGTCAGGAGGATGAGAAGGGGCAAAGCCAGTTTTTTGATTGTTTTCATCCGAAAATAGCCAGTACCACAGGCGTCCTCGCCTGTGGGGACATGGTTTTTTCATAATTCATGGTGCTCGCTCGCGAGCATGGACAATTCATTTGCGGACATAGTTTAGTCGCCGCAGAGAAGCACTGTCAATCACCCGGAAAGGCGATTCCAGCATTGACAGACCAGGTTGTAGAGAATACGATTCAATAGAGGAGACAAAGAAACATAATATATGCAGGCCGAACTGATCTATAATCCCTGCGGCGGCCAGGTGGTTGTCAGGCGCGAACTCGAAAGCGTAGCTGCCATGTTGCGTGACAACGGGTGGTCGGTCAGCCTGAAAGAAACCGCCAAGCCACTGGAGGCGACCGAACTGGCCCGCCGGGCCGCTACCCGCGGCGCCGGGGTGGTGATCGCCGCCGGCGGCGACGGCACGATAAACGAGGTAGTTAACGGACTGGTGAACACCGACGTAGCGCTGGGCGTGCTTCCAGTGGGCACGGTCAACTCGTGGGCATTGCAGATGGGTATTCCGGCATTGAATCCCATGCTTCCGGGGAGAAAGGTGGTGGAACTGATTGCCGACCTGGAGGAGCGGATCGCGCGTCCCCTGCCCGCCAACTACTATCGAAGGGTACTGCTGGACGCGGCGAGGGTGCTGATTGAAGGACGCACCGTCGCCGTCGATACCGGCGAAATCGCCGGCCGGTATTTCTTACTGTGGGCAGGCATCGGGCTGGACGCGGCCGGCGTGGAAAGCATATCACCGAAGGAAAAGAAGGCCCTGGGGTCATGGGCCTACATACTTTCCGCCATCGGGTCGCACAACCGGTGCCCCAGCACCGAAGTCATGCTTAGTATGGATGGACGTCCGGTCAAGACCTGCACGCCCCTGATCGTGGTCAGCAACATTCAACTTTATGGGGGAGTGGTGGCCATCGGTTCCCGGGCCAGGGTAAACGATGGCCAACTGGACGTGTGCGTCTTCGAGGGAGAAGGGTTCTTCACTTTTGCCCAGCATGCCATGAATGTACTCTCGCACCGGCACCTCCAGGACCCGAAGGTGGAGTATTACCAGTGCCGGGAACTGGTTGTCGAGTCCGCAACCTCGCTGCCGGTTCACGTAGACGGCGAGGCTTTTACCAAAACTCCCGCGGTCATCCGCACCGTACCCTCATCGCTGAAGGTGATAGTGCCCCGGACCGCGCCGGCAAACCTGTTCGCTCGGTAGGGGCGCTGATTTGAAAACCCTCTAAGTGGGCATTATAGTATTCCCAGCATGTCCAAATTCAGGATTGTCTCCGATTTCAGGCCCACCGGGGACCAGCCGCAGGCTATTGTCAGGCTGGCGGAGGGGCTCGACAAAGGCCATAAGAAGCAGACCTTGCTGGGGGTCACCGGCAGCGGCAAGACCTTTACCATGGCTAACGTCATCGAAAAGGTGCAGCGGCCAACCCTGGTAATGGCCCACAACAAGACGCTGGCGGCCCAACTGTACACCGAGTTCAAGGAATTCTTCCCTGAAAACGCGGTGGAATACTTCGTCAGCTACTACGACTATTACCAGCCCGAAGCCTACGTTCCTCACACCGATACCTATATCGAAAAAGAGACCGAGATCAACGAGGAGATCGACAAGCTGCGGCATGCCGCCACCAGGGCCCTTTTCGAACGCCAGGACACGCTGATCGTGGCATCGGTCTCGTGCATCTACGGCCTCGGTTCGCCCCAGGAGTATTACCGTTTTGTCCTTCCCCTGAAGAAGGGAGATAGCTACCACCGGGACAACCTGGTGCGCCGCCTGGTGGAAATGCAGTACGAAAGAAACGACGTCGATTTTTCCCGGGGCAAGTTCCGCGTCCGCGGCGACACCCTGGAAATCCTCCCGGCCTACGAAGAGACCGGCGTCAGGCTGGAAATGTGGGGCGATGAACTGGAGCGCATCGTCCAGACCGACCCACTGACCGGAGAGATACTGGGAGAGAAGGACCGCATCGATATTTACCCGGCCAAGCATTTCGTTACCTCCCGGGAGAACCTGTTTGAAGCCATCGAGGACATACAGGCAGAACTGGAGCAGAGGCTCAAGGAACTGAAAGATAGCGGCAAGGTGCTGGAAGCGGCCAGGCTGGAGTCACGCACCAACTATGACATCGAGATGCTGCGGGAGACCGGCTACTGCAACGGCATCGAGAACTACTCCCGGCACATCGCGCGGCGCGCGGCGGGGAGCGCTCCATGGACGCTTCTCGACTATTTCCCCAGGGATTTCCTGGTGTTCATCGACGAATCGCACATGACCCTGCCCCAGGTCCGCGGCATGTACGGCGGCGACATGACCCGCAAGAGGACGCTGGTGGATTTCGGTTTCCGCCTGCCTTCGGCCCTGGACAACCGGCCTCTCAATTTCACCGAGTTCGAACAGCGTCTCAACCAGGTGGTCTATGTCTCGGCCACACCCGCCCCGTACGAGTACGAGCACAGCAAGCAGGTGGTGGAACAGCTTATCCGGCCTACCGGTCTCCTGGAGCCAACCATAGAGGTTAAGCCCACCGAGGGCCAGATCGACGATTTGATGCACGAGGTGAAGGTGCGCACCGGGCGCAAGGAAAGATGCCTGGTGACCACCATGACCAAGCGAATGGCGGAGGAACTGGCCGACTATCTCAAGGAAATGGGCGTGCGCACTCACTATTTGCATTCGGAGATAGAAACATTGGAACGGGTGGAAATACTCAGAGACCTGCGGCTGGGCGTCTACGACGTTGTCGTCGGCATAAACCTTCTCCGGGAGGGGCTGGACCTCCCCGAGGTCAGCCTGGTAGCCATCCTGGACGCGGACAAAGAAGGCTACCTTCGTTCCAAGGAGTCCCTGATACAGACCATGGGCAGGGCGGCGCGGCATGTTGACGGCCATGTTATCATGTACGCCGATGATGTTACCGCCTCGATGAAAGCAGCCATCGAGGAGACCTACCGCCGGCGCAACATCCAGATGGCCCATAACAAGGAGCACGGCATCACCCCCCAGGGCATAAAGAAAGCCATCAGGGACATCACCGAACGCGTCCGGATGGTTGCCGAGACCAGGACGACCTATGAGGCCGATCCCAAACCGGTGACCAAGGAGGAGCTTTTCCGCCTGGTAAAGGACCTGGAGTTCCAGATGAAGAACGCCGCCAGGAACCTGGAATTCGAGAAGGCGGCGCTGTTCCGCGACCGTATTGTCGAGCTCAGGCGCGACCTGTACCTGGAAGATGAAGGCCTGGCCACGGCGGGAGCGAAACGAAAACCGGCCGGGCGGCGGCGGTAATAATAATTAACCACGAATGAACACGAATAAGACGATTCAAGACCTAAGACTCAAGATTCAACACAGAAGGCAGCTTCTCTTCTGTCTCCTGTCTTCTGTCTTCTCTGCTATTCGTGTTAATTCGTGTTCATTAGTGGTTAATTTACAATTGTCGTTTCATCTGATGCTTCGTACCGGCTACTGTCTACTATCTACTGGCTACTGACTAACTGTCAAGGAGAAAGCTTTGACCGTCACCTGGCAAATCGATCCCGGGAGCACCGCTCTTATCATTCACGACCTTATCAACGAAATGGCGGACGAAAAGGGGCTATTCTATGATCTGGCGATCAAACAAGTCTTAGCCAATGTCCAAAGGCTGTTGGACGCCTGCCGCGCCAGGGGCATCCTCATCGTCTACGCCACCCCGGGCTGGACCGGCCCGGCCGATTTCGGAAGGCTGGCGGACTTCTATCCGGAGATAATCGCCCGTGGGGCGATGAGGGCCGGGACCTGGGACACCGAGATACATCCTTCGATAGCCCCAAAACGCGGCGACATGGTCATTCATAAGAAGCGCGTCGGCGCATTTTATGGCTCCAGCCTGGACCGCCGTTTGAAAGCAAGGGCAATAGATATTTTGG
>CAZFEA010000010.1:0-23570 GCA_964518085.1 uncultured Dehalococcoidia bacterium | reverse complement strand
TGTCGGTAAGGAAGAAGGAAGAAGCCGCTCTGGGCTCCAAGTAAGCTAACCGGGACGACGAATAGGGGCACAGATTTTGTGCCCCTATTTGTTTTTATTGGCTCAACATACTTTTAGACCGGAGGTAACTGGAATGGCTATCTGGGATGACGTGATCTCGGAGCGAGACAAAGACGTCTACCGCAAGAGCGGGATGGGGCGTCGCAAGGCGGGCCTGGGAAAGAAACCGGCCCTGGTCATCATTGACGTCAACTACAACTGGGTCGGCGACCGGCCGGAGCCTATCCTGGACTCGATCAGGCGGTTTCCCTTCAGTTGCGGCGAGGAAGGCTGGAAATCGGTTTACCATATCGCCTCCCTTCTCCCGCTGGCCAGGGAGAAGAAGGTGACCATCAGCTACAGCACCGCGTTGGAAAGAAGGAATGAACTCGACGAAGGGAGGTGGACATCCAAATCGGAGCGGTCGGCCGAGGCTCACCGGATCAAGATAGGCAGTCAAATCGTCAAAGAAATCGAACCGGCGCCACAGGATATCGTGATCCACAAGACCAAACCCAGCATTTTTTTCGGCACTCCCTTCGTAGGCATGTTGAACCTCGTCGGAGTAGATACCCTGCTCTTTTGCGGCGGGACCACCAGTGGCTGTGTCAGGGCCAGCGTCATCGATGCCTTTTCCTACAATTACCGGGTGTCGGTCATTGAAGAGTGCGTTTTCGATCGCGGCGAGGTGAGCCACAAGGTTAACCTCTTCGACATGAACGCCAAGTACGCCGATGTGATTTCGGTCGGTGATGTGAAAGAGTATTTCGCCAGCCTGTAGCGCGAGATGTAGGGGCGAAGCGTCCGCCTGAGGCGGACGATGGCGTCGGGGTCGGCGGCTCGCCCGCCATAGACACGGAAATTAGCCGTCCGTCTCATATTGTGATTGAGGCTGATCAATTACCCCCTCACCTTAGTCCTCTCCTGCAAGGAGAGGAGATTACCGCCAGGAGGAGATCGACAACTACCCCATTTAAAAAGAGGGGACGTGGCAAATCCCCCTGTATCCCCCTTTTGCGAAAGGGGGAGGAGACGGCATGTCCGTATGCTGCTATGGGCGGCACAGGGAAAATTTCACCACTGCTTCAAGCACGCCGCCGGCGACGGCACGGGCCTTGTCCGATATGGTATAGCAGTGTTCCTCGACCCCACGGGGATCGATATCGCCGATTTTCATTCCGGGCCACACCCTGGCGCCGTCCCGCAGCAAACCGCGCAGGACACCGCCTGTGCCGGCTTTGATTTCCTTGCCGTTCACCGCGCCGACATAATCGCCTTTCTTCAACTGGATGCCGATATCCCTGGAAGTATGCAGGATGCCGGTGTCGGGGGCACGAAGAACACGGTCCTCGGTTACGCCCAGCACCGGGGCCGGGACTCCTGTATTGTCTTCGGCTTTGCCCTGAAGTATCAACCTTCCCAGGAAGTGGCCGCGGTTGGTTTCCACTACTACGTGGCAGTCCGCGCCGGCTCGCAGGCCCGGGCCGACGCCGATAACCAGGGGAGCGTCGCCCAGCCGCGTGCCCGAGTTCTTCTTGGCCATGATGGCATCGATCACGATGTCGGGCTTGAGAAACTCCCGGACCCTGGCCTCGGGATCAACCAGCAGGGGTATCCTGTTTGCCGACCAGGCCGCGGAAATATCCTGATACGAAGAAACGCATCTGGCGGTGATCCCCTCGACCTCCTTTTCCCCCTCAAATACGGCTTCGCTAAAAGCCACGGCCCGCCTTACCGAAGTGGGTTCGGGCAAATCGGTGAGGCAAATCCTGAAGCAAGCCGCGGCCAGCTTATGAGCAATCGCTGAAGCGATCTCCCCGGCGCCTTTTACCAGTACTACACGTTCCACAGAAAATCCCGCAATCTAAGACACGCGCCGGCCGTGAGCGACGTTCTGGATCGCCTGCACGATCTTCGCATAGCCGGTACACCGGCACACGTTCCCTGACAGGGCTCTCCGTATCTGGTCTTCTGCCGGCGCTGGATGCTCGTCAAGAAGGGCCTTGGCGGTGAGAATCATTCCAGGAGTGCAAAATCCGCATTGAATGGCGCCGTTCTGTATGAACGCCTCCTGTATCGGGTGAAGACCGCCCGGCGGCGCCAATCCTTCGATGGTGGTTATCTCCTTGCCCTGGGCTTCGACGGCCAGGACGAGACAGGACAGCATGCTCTTGCCGTTGATAAGTACGGTGCAGGCGCCGCAGTCTCCGGAGTCGCATCCTCGCTTGGTCCCGGTAAGGCTGAGGTCCTCACGGATGACTTCCAACAGCGTTTTGCCGGGGGCAACCTGGAGATCATATGCCTCACCGTTTACCTTCAGACCGATGGGGCGTTTGAAATTCTGTTTCATATTTCGCACTGACAGTTATTCGTCCTCTTCTCCCTCTTCCCTTTCCTCTTTCCCCTTTCTTCTTTTCCCTTTTCCCTTCGCATCCAGAGCCTTCACCACCTTCTCCGGCGTCATCGGCGTCTCGGTAATGCGGACGCCGGTGGCGTTGTAGAAGGCATTGGCGATACACGCCGGACCGACATGGGCCGGTGGCTCGCCGGCGTCTTTAGCCCCGAAGGGGCCATCGGGGTCATGGGACTCCACGATAATCGTTTCCATCCGGGGCATCTCCGATGCCCGGGGGATGCCGTAGTCGAGGAATGACGGGTTGAGCATCCTGCCGTTTTCCCACATGACTTCTTCGGAAAGGGCCATGCCCTGGGCGGTTGCCAGGCACCCTTCCGCCTGGCCCTCTACGTCCATGGGGTTGATGGCCACTCCACAATCGTCGGCCAGCACCGACCGCAGCACCTTGACCTGGCCGGTTTTGGGATCGACCTCAATTTCCGATACCTGGGCGCAGAAACTATAGGTCGGCGATGATTTCCCTTCGCCGGTCAGGACGTTGAGATACTCTGTTTTGGCGCTAAAATAGCCCTTACCTATGATCGGTATACCCTTGACGGTGCTGCGGCGCACCGCATCGGCGTAGTACATGCCCCGTTCGGGTTGCTCCTTGACGAAAATACGGCGATTTTCCACTGCCAGGCCGGAGGCCGTAGCGCCCAGTTTGGGCGCCGTCACTTCGAATAGCTGGTGCTTGGCATCGGCGGCGGCCAGCTTGACGGCATTGCCGGTGATGAAGGTCTCCGCCATAAGGAAGCTGCCAACGTCTACCGGCGTCAACTCGGTGTCTCCGGCCACGACGATGACGTCTTCCAGGGGGATTCCCAATTCCTCGGCGGCGATCTGGGCCAGCATTGTTTCCGTTCCCTGGCCGTTTTCCACCGCCCCGGTGAGCAGGGTCACCTTGCCGTCGTCATTGAATTTGATCAAGGCTGCCGAGTGAGAAACGGGGTTTACGTTGATAAACGTCCTGCCGGTGCTGCAGGCGATGCCGATACCGCGGTTGGGGGGCAATTTGCCAAATTTGTCCTTCCACCCGGACCGGGCGGCCGCTTGCCTGATGCAGTCGGTGAGGGCGCAACTGGTGACCCTGGACCCGTTGGGGAGAATATCCCCGGCCTGCCGGGCATTCTTGAGACGTATATCAACCGGGTCCAGCCCCAGGTCGTGAGCTATCATGTCGAGTTGTGATTCGTCGGCGAACCGCATTTGAATGGTGCCGTGTCCCCGCATGGCGCCACATACCGATTTGTTGGTGTAAACACTTATTCCCTCATACCTTACGTTGGGCACGCGGTAGGTCTTGATGAGGCTATCGCAACACAGGTAAACGGCCATTATCCCGGTGCTGCTGTACGCCCCGGTGTCCGAAATAACCGTGCAGTCCCGGGCAACCAGGGTGCCGTCACGCTTCACCCCGGTCTTGATTTCAATAATCATGGGATGGCGCAGCCGGGTATTGGCAAAAACCTCTTCCCTGGTATAAGTAATCTTGACTGGACGTCCCGTCTTCAGCGCAAGCAACGAGGCGCAGTAGTCCAGGGAAAACACCTCGGCCTTGCCTCCAAAGGCGCCTCCGACGTAAGCCTTGCACACCCTGACCTTGCTGTCGGGCAATTCGAGAAGCTGGGCCAGCACGTGCCGTTTGGTAAAAGGCGACATGTTTGGCGTCCACACCATGACGTTTCCCGAGGCGTCGCTCTGGGCGACGACAGTGTGGGGCTCTACCTGGCAGTGCGCCTGCCATCCGGTGCTGAACCTGTCCTGGCGAATGTAATCGGACTCGCCGAACCCCCGCTCCACATCACCCACATTTACCGTGGTGGTCCCACCAGTGTTCCTTTCCACATCATGAATAGCCGGAGCGCCGGGCCTTATGGCTTCTTCAGCGTCAAAAACTGCCGGCAGTTCCTCGTAATCAACGTTGATCAGGCCCAGCGCTTCCTCGGCCGTCTCCTGGTCAATGGCGGCAACGGCGGCCACCTCATCGCCGACATAACGAACTTTATCCAGCGCCAGCGGCGACTGGTCAGCACTCCGGGCATAGACGCCGTATTTTCTTCCGCTGGTATCCTTGCCGGTAATAACCGCCTTGACGCCCGGCAAGCCCAGTGCGCGGCGGGTATCGACATTCAAAATGCGGGCGTGGGGGAGAGGGCTGCGCAGGATTTTTCCATAGAGCATGCGGGGCAGAAACAGGTCATCGGTGAACTGGGCCTGTCCGGTAGCTTTCAGCGCTCCTTCAAGCCTGGGAAGACGTTTCCCAACAACTGCGCCCACGTTCAGCGCCCCGCCATCTTCGAGCCAGCCTGCTGCCAGGCGTCAGTTATCACCTGCGACACCACGTGGCGGACTATTCTCCGCTTGTAGTCGGGAGTGGCGCCTATGGATACGATAGCCCCGATATCCTTGATGGCGAGGCTGGAAGCCTCCCGGGCCAGGCTGTCGGAAAGCTTGTTGCCCTGGAGCGCCGCTTCCGCTGCGGAGGCCTTTACCGGGGCGGAGGAAACCCCGCCGATAATAACTCGCGCCCCGGAACACAGTCCCTGACGGTCAAGTTCGATGAGCGCAGCTACTGAAGCAATGCCAAAGTCAATTTCACTGCGGTAAGTGTGTTTAACAAACGCAGTTCCGCACCCTGCCGGCAACGGAGGCACTTGGACGCCGGTGACCATCTCGGATGGAGAAAGGGTAAGATGATTAGCGCCATCATTCCGGTAGAGCTCTTGCAGGGGAATCACTCTTTGTCCCGAGTCACTTGCAAGCACGACGGTGGCGCCCAGCGCAATCAGCGCAGGTACCAGGTCGCCTTTGAACAGGGCATAGCACCGCTTTCCGTGTTTGACCACATGGCACAGGTCGCCGCCGGTCTTGAAGCATGTTGAGATGCCCTGGCGCCAGGACCGGGACTGGTTGAAATACCAGCAACGGGTATCGATGCAGAGATTGCCGCCCACAGTCCCGGCATTGCGAATTTGCGGTGAAGCGATCCTCCTCGCCGCCTGGGAAAGTATCTCGTATTCCCTGGCGACGACCGGGGAGGTCTCCAGCGAACAAAGGCTGACCAGGGCTCCCAGTCTCAGTCCATCCGCCGGGGCGAAGGAGACGTTGCCCAGGGACGGAATTGAGTTTAGACTGATGACCAGCCCTGGTTCGGCTACCCGGTGGCGCATGCGCACCACCAGGTCGGTGCCGCCGGCCAGCCACCACGAATCCCGGGAATGCTGGGCCTTTACGGCCATGGCGTCGTCAAGGGTTTGAGGTGCGATATGATCAAAAGCCGGTAAGCGCAACGGTGTTTTCCTTTGGGTCTGGTGGGAATTTAGCCGATTATACTATTAGCAAATGGCAATTGGCAATTAGCGATTGCCGGTGAGCGATTGGCGATTAGCAATTAGCTATCAGCAACTTCGTAACTGCTTCCGGTCCGTGGCTGACGGCTAACGGCTCATGGCTGATAGCCAATCGCCAATCGCCAGTCGCTAATTGCTCAATACGTTGCAATTAGTAGCTGGTATTGATATACTTTTTTTGCGGGCAAGTCACCCGGCCGGGTTAGTTGTGCCCAGAAAAGGGGCATGGCTCTTTAAGAACAGAATATCAATGGATACTGCGAGCCCCTGTAGCTCAGGTGGACAGAGCAGCGGTTTCCTAAACCGCGTGTCGGGCGTTCGAGTCGCCCCAGGGGTACCATTCTGGAAGTGGGAAGTGAGAGGTGGGAAAAGGGGAAAGGGGAAAGGGAAGTAATTTCGCAGGAGTGTAGCTCAGTCTGGTAGAGCGGCGGTCTCCAAAACCGTTGGTCGCGGGTTCGAATCCTGCCACTCCTGCCAGCATTATTTTCGTGAAAATAAGCACGCGGTCTCCTCTCCCCCTGCGGGAGAGGATTAAGGTGAGGGGCTGACCCTCTCCCGTCGAGGGAGAGGGGACCGCAGCTCGGTGAAAAAGGCCATTTTCATGCCTTGGTGGCGCGCGCAAGCGAGCATGGGTGATTATCTTGAAAGTACCGGTACCACAGGCGGCCCTGCCTGTGAGACAACGTTTTAATCTATGCGTCGTGAGCGGATCTCAGGTTCTTTCTGGCTGGCAAAGGTTTTGGAGGCAATCTGTATGATTATAGGAATCATCCTGATCCTGATCGGGCTGGTGGCCCTGGGTCTAAAGACAGGGATAATCGAGGGCAGCCTCTTCGGCTGGATATGGCCGCTGCTGCTCATCCTTGTTGGACTGTGGTTCCTCATTCGCCGGGGACGGGGTCATGGGTGGTGTTGTGGGCACTGGCACGCGAGGGATGAAGAAAAGTAGCTAACAATCATGCCGGGGTGGTGGAACTGGTAGACACGCTGTCTTGAGGGGGCAGTGAGCGAAAGCTCGTAGGAGTTCAAGTCTCCTCCCCGGCACCAACAAGCAAGCTGGTATGACAGGCTTTCCAGACTGTCACTGCAACGGTGCAGGCTTGATAACCTGCAGTTCCGGGGCGACGTGGCCAAGAGGTTAAGGCGGGGGTCTGCAAAACCCCTATTCGGCGGTTCGAATCCGCCCGTCGCCTCCACTCTTGATTATTCCCAATGCAGTATTAGGCACGCGCAGCGTGCGGCTATGGATGGTTCGACCAGGGCACGAGCAGCGTGCCGCCATGGACTGTTTAGACTGTTTAGACTGTTCGACTGTTTAGACTGGTTTGCGCCGAGGTGGCGGAATCGGCAGACGCGAGGGACTTAAAATCCCTTGGACTTCGGTCCTTGCGGGTTCGACCCCCGCCCTCGGCACTGACGGAAATTAAGAATCAAAATGCAAAATGACGGCATATCTGTCATCGACGCCGGCATGTTCTTCCCTGGCCTGGCCTCTGTCTATCTTGTGGCCGGGAAACGTGTGGCCCTTGTGGAGACGGCGTTATCCAGTTGTGCTCCCCGGATCGTCGAAGGCATAGCTTCACTGGGCATTCGCCCTGAAGATATCGCCTACATCATTGTTACCCATGCCCACCTGGACCATGCCGGCAGCGCGGGCATCCTTCTGAAATCCCTGCCCGAAGCCCGGTTGGTGGTGCACGAAGCCGGGGCTCAGCACGTAATCGATCCCACCCGTATCGTCAACGGCGCCCGAAGGTCGCTGGGCGAGAAGGTGTCCGGCCTTTACCGGCTTGACCTGGTGACTCCCGTCGACTCATCGCGCGTGATCACTGTTAAGGGGGGCGAGACCATCGACCTGGGAGGCCGTCGTCTGGAAATCATCGCCACCCCGGGGCACTGCTCCCACCACATTTCCCCGTATGATACGGACCTGAAGGCCCTGTTTTGCGGCGATCTGCTGGGCACCTACAACCGGGAATACAACGTCCTTTGCCCCACAACGCCGGCGCCGGAATTCAACCTGAGAATCACCCTGGAAACGATCAACGTGTTGCGCCGCCTGGACATCGAATGGCTCTATTTTTCCCATTTCGGCGCCAGTCATGAGGTAACCCGGCTGCTGGATGAATCTGTGGAGAAGCACAACCGGTGGGGTGAGGTGGTAATGCGGGCCAAAGAAAGTGGTGGGAGTATGGAGGATATCAGCCAGGCGTTGCTCAGGGAGATCCGCCGCGACGCGCCCTACATGCCTGACTGGCTAAACGAAGAGTCGGGGCCGATGTTCGCCCGGGGATACCTCACCTGTTTCGAGCGGGAAAGCGCCAAATCCCCCTCAATCCCCCTTTGAAAAGGGAGGCGCGCGGAAACCGCGCGGCTATGGTTTTCGGGCAACCAGGGCCCGGGCTTCTCTGGCCAGGTCCTCCGGTGCGAAGCCATATTTCTTGAGCAGGTCATCGGGTTTGCCTGACTTGGCGTAGGCATCCTTTAGCCCCACCGTGGCGAAGGGGACCGGTACATTTTTTAACAGGACCCTGCCCACGGCATCGCCCAGCCCGCCGCGGTCAAAGGCGTCCTCCACGGTCATGATAGCGCCGGTATCCCGGGCCGCCTGGATGATGGCGGCTTCGTCGATGGGCTTGACGGTCGACATGTTGATTACCCGGCAGTCAAGGCCCTCCTGGGCCAGGATGTCCGCCGCCTTCAAAGTGTAGTGCACCATTACCCCGGTAGCTATCAGGGTGACGTCTTTGCCGGTCCTCAAGGTAGTGGCTTTGCCTATTCGAAAACGATAGTCAGGCCCGTGAATGATGGGTATCCTGGGGCGGCACAGCCGGACATAAAAAGGCCCGGGTGTGGCCGCGGCCACACGGATGGCCTGCTCGGTTTCGACAGAATCGGCAGGGGAAATAACGGTGAAGCCGGGGAAAGTGGTTGCCAGGGCCAGGTCTTCCACGCCCTGGTGAGAAAACCCGTCTTCGCCTACCGTAATTCCGGCATGGGTGGAAACTACTTTGACATTCAGGAGAGGCTGCGCCAGGCACATGCGAATCTGGTCGTAACACCGGCCCGGGGCGAAAACGGCAAACGTGGAGGCGAAAACCGTCTTGCCGCTGGCTGCCAGCCCACCCGCCATGCCGATCATATTCTGCTCCGACAGCCCGCAATCGAAGAACCGCTCGGGAAATGCCCGGGCGAAGTACTGCGTCATAGTAGATTTGGAAAGATCGGCGTCCAGCACCACCAGATCAGGATTTTGCTTGCCCAGCTCGACCAGTGTCTTGCCGTACGTTTCGCGGGGGGATCCCTCGGGAACAGTCAAATGCCCAACTCCAGCATTGCTTTGTCCAGTTCCTGGGCGGAAGGCGCTTTGCCATGGAAGTCGACGTTATTTTCCATGAAGGACACGCCTTTTCCTTTGACGGTGCGGGCGATGATCACGGTCGGCTTCCCCTTATTCTGCCGGGCATCTTCAAGCGCCTGCAGGACTTGCTTCAAATCATGGCCGTCAATCTCAACAGCATGCCATCCAAAACTCTGCCACTTATCTTTGAGTGGCTCAATATTCATGATTTCCTCTACCCGGCCGTCGAGCTGCAGTCCGTTGTGGTCGACAATACATACCAGATTATCAACCTTGTAGTGGGCCGCAGCCAGGGCGGCTTCCCAGACCTGTCCCTCCTGGGACTCGCCATCGCCGACCAGGACATAAACCCGGTACTGCTTCTTGTCCAGCCGGGCCGCCAGCGCCATGCCCAGGCCAAAGGATAGACCCTGTCCCAGAGAACCGGCGGACATCTCCACGCCCGGCGTCTGGGTCCGGTCGGCATGCCCCTGCAAACGGCTGCCAAGCTGCCTGAGCGTTGCCAGCTCTTCCACGGGGAAGTAGCCGGATTCCGCCAGGGTAGCGTAAAGCGCCGGCGCCGCGTGACCCTTGCTCAATACAAACCGGTCGCGGTCCGGCCAGTTGGGTTCGGATGGGCGATGACGCAGGATGCGGAAATAAAGGACGGTCAGAATATCTACGGCCGAAAGGGAGCCGCCGGGATGGCCACTGCCGGCCCTGGCAATCATAGTGACGATGTGGCGGCGTATCGTCCTGGCCATGGCCTGAAGGTTTACCTGGGCGAGTTCGACTCCGGTCCAGGCAGGTCCCGCCATGGCGGGAACCGGAGCCAGGTCGGGTCTGGCGGATAGTTCCAGGGCGCGGGCGGACTTGGTATTAATTGGGTTCATTGCGGGTCTTTCCTAGGAGTAGCCGATTATAAATCTATTCTCCTATTATTTGCAAGACTATTTCCCGGTTTCGGGCGCGGTTATCAAAATCTACCAGCACTATTTGCTGCCAGGTGCCCAGCATCACGGTCTTATTGGTGAATGGGACCACCAGGGAACCCCCCAGGATGGAAGCCCGGACATGGGAGAACCCGTTGGCGTCGCCCCAGCGGCTGTCATGCTCATACGGAATGCCCGCCGGAGCTATGCGCTGCCATACGTTCTTGAAATCGGCGAGCAGCCCCGACTCGTACTCGATAGTAGTTACACCGGCCGTGGAACCGGAAACAAATATGTCGACAATGCCGCTGGCCAGCCCGCTGGTCTCGACCTCCTTTCTTACCTTTGGCGTGAGATCAACGATATCTGCCTGTCCCTCCGTTTTCAGGTATATAGTTCTGGTAATGACCATGGACAACCTCCCAAAAATAGATTATAGATTCAAGATTCAAGATTTAAGAACATAGGTGGACATCGGAGATTGGACATGAGATGGAGAATGGGAGATGATTCCGTTTCAATTTTCCATTCGCCGTTATCGATTCCTCTTAAATCTTGAATCTTGAATCTTGAATGCCGGTCAGACCTTGAGTTCCGAAATGATGATATCTTCAAGGTCAAAGACCGGGCCTTCCCGGCATACTCGTTTCGGCCCACTGCGGGTATTTATGGTGCAGCCGAAGCAGGCCCCGATACCGCAGCCCATGCGCGCTTCCAGGGAAACCTGGACAGACTTACCTGTCCAGATAAGGTGTTGACGCTGCATTGAGGAATACATCCCCGCGGGGCCACAGGCACAAATCTGGTCGGCCCATGGCGCGTATTCCGCCAGGTAGTCGGTTATCAGCCCTTTTCGTCCGGAAGACCCGTCCTCGGTAATGGCCTCCGTCCTGACTTTGCTCCCCGGTGGTTGCGGCAGGTTGAACAGGCCGTACAGTTGCTCTTGCGTGGAGGCTCCATGTACCAGGGTCACTTCGAGCGCCCTTTCGGCGCTTTCAGCGGCGAGGAAAACAAGCGGAGAAATGCCCATTCCCCCGCCCAGCAACAGAAGCCGCCGGGTCTGAGGCCTCACTGCGAAAGAGTTGCCCAGGGGGCCGAAGATATCGAGGCGGTCGCCGGGTTTCGACGAGGCCAGCCAGCGGGTACCGGCGCCCCTGGTAGAAAAGTAAAGGCCAAGCAGCGGCGATTGAGCATAGTGAATGCTCAGCGGTCTCCTCAGTACTTTTTCCGATCCCTCGCCGCACCTGACCATGAGAAATTGTCCCGGCCGTGCTTGAGAGGCTATCTCCGGCGACTCAACAAAAAGAAGGTAGTTCCCCGGCGATGTCTCGCGAACGGTCGTTATTTCCGCCTTAACAAGTTGAGACTTATTTCCCATTCAGATATACACTCATGGGCTCCACATTGTATGCCGAAGCGCCACTGCCGAGGGCTTCGGCCACGGCTCGGGCGGTATCCAGCGAGGTGTAGCAGGGAATGCGTTTCTCCACCGCCGCGCGGCGAATTTCGAAGCCGTCTCTCAACGGCGTCCGGTCCCCGGTTACGGTATTGCAAACCCCGTCGATGATACCTTGATGTATGGCATCGATAACGTTGGGATGACCCTCATTCAATTTCTTGGTTATCATGGTAACCGGAATGCCGTCGGCATGAATCAGGGCCGCGGTGCCCTCGGTGGCATACAGTTTGTAGCCCACTGAGGCGAACTTTCTTATTATCGGCAGTGCCTCGGGTTTATCCTTGTCGGCCACGCTGAAGAGGATCGACCCCTTCTCCGGAAGCATGAGGCCGGCCGCCATCAAGGATTTTAGCAGCGCCGCGGTGAAGGTGTAGTCTATTCCCATTACCTCGCCAGTCGATTTCATCTCGGGGCCAAGATAGTTGTCGACCCCTGTCAGTTTGGCCATGGAAAAGACGGGGGCTTTGATGGCGACGAGAGATTGCTTCCTGTAAAGGCCGCCCTGATAGCCCTGCATTTTCAGGCTCTGACCCAGCATGATGTTCACCGCCGTGCGGACCAGGGGGATGCCGGTAACCTTGGAAATGAAAGGCACGGTGCGGCTGCCCCGCGGATTCACCTCGAGAACATAAACGGTCGATCCGGAAGAAAGCCCATCGCCGTTGCGTCCCGGACGCAAAATGACAAATTGCACGTTCATCAGACCCCTCACCTGGAGGGCCAGTCCAATGCGTACGGTGTAATCGACTATGGTTTCCACCTCGCCCTGGGAAAGGCCCGGCGCCGGGTAAACAGCCATGGAGTCGCCGCTGTGAACGCCGGCCCGTTCGATGTGTTCCATGATCCCGGGGATAAGCACATGTTCGCCGTCGCAGACGGCATCGACTTCCACTTCCTTGCCTTCAATGTACTTATCGACCAGTATGGGATGCTTGGTGCCGATCTCGATGGCCATAGTGCTATAACGGATCAGCTCCGTAGCGTTGTGGACGATCTCCATCGCCCTGCCGCCGAGGACGTAGCTGGGGCGTACCAGTACCGGATATCCGATGAATTTGGCGATGTTCAGGGCTTCTTCGACTGAAGTGGCGCCTCCCCCCGGGGGCTGCGGTATGTCCAGTTTGGTGAGAAAGTCTTCGAACCTCCGCCTGTCCTCGGCCAGGTCTATGGTCTCCGCCCCCGAGCCGATAATCGGCATCCCTGCCCTTGACAGGGGTTCAGCCAGGTTGATCGCCGTCTGCCCTCCGAATTGCACGATGGTTGGAGGAATATCCGTGGGGCCGGCGCCGTCAGCGGGCAGTCCCTCGTTCTCCAGGATATCCAGCACGCTTTCTTCATCCAGCGCCTCGAAATACAACCGGTCGCTGGTATCAAAATCGGTGGACACTGTTTCCGGGTTGGAGTTGGCCATGATACTCTTGATGCCCGCGGCGGACAGGGCCCATGCCGAATGCACGGAGCAATAGTCGAACTCGATTCCCTGGCCGATGCGGATCGGCCCGCTGCCTACTACCAGGGCTTTTTTGCCGGGAATCCTTTCGGCCTCGTTCTCATGCTCGTAGGTGCTGTAAAAATAGGGGGTCACTGCGGCAAATTCAGCGGCGCAAGTATCAACCATCTTGTATACCGGGCGGATATTCCAGGTACGCCGCAACTCCCTTACCTGGTCGGGCAGCCGGTCACCCAGGGTGGCGATAGCGTCATCGGGGAATCCCAGGCGTTTGGCTTCATACAGAAGCTCCGAAGTGAGCGGCCTGGAAAGCAGTGTCTTTTCCATGTCAACGATGTTCTGAAACTTGTGAATGAACCACGGGTCGATGGCCGTATGCTGGCTCAGTTCCTTGATGCCAAAGCCACGGCGAAGGGCCGCCAGTACTGCCCACAGCCGGAGATCGTTGGGATGCAGCGGATAGGCGCTCAAAGAGCCGGTCTTTCCCCAGTTCCTGTCTTCCCACAGGATGCCCTTGTTGCCGAACTCCAGGGAGCGGACGGCTTTCTGCAGCGCCGCCTCGAAACAGCGGTCGATGGCCATGACCTCGCCGGTGGCCTTCATCTGGATGCCGGTGCTCCGATCGCCGAAGGCAAACTTGTCGAAGGGCCAGCGCGGTATCTTGACCACGCAGTAGTCCAGGGCGGGTTCAAAAGCGGCGGTAGTCTTGCCGGTTACCTTGTTCGGTATTTGGTCCAGCGTTCTGCCCACGGCGATCTTGGCTGCCACCCGGGCAATAGGATAGCCGGTGGCCTTACTGGCCAGGGCCGATGACCGGCTGACCCTCGGATTTACTTCAATGACATAGTAAGCGCGTCCGTTAGTGTTAAGGTTGGGGGTCCATTTTTGGGCCACCGCCGGGCACGGCGCCAGGGCGAATTGAATGTTGCATCCACCTTCGATGCCGAGCGCCCGTATTATTTTGAGGCTTGCCGAACGGAGCATCTGGTATTCTTTGTCGGACAGGGTCTGGCTGGGGGCCACCACAATGCTGTCTCCGGTGTGGATCCGCATAGGATCAATGTTCTCCATGTTGCATACGGTAATGCAATTGTTGGCCCCGTCCCTCATGACCTCGTACTCGACTTCTTTCCAGCCGGCAATGGAGTGTTCGATCAGGACCTGGTGAATGGGACTGGCCCGCATGCCTGCAGCGGCGACTTCTTCAAATTCCTTTTGGGTATTGGCGATGCCGCCTCCGGTACCGCCAAGGGTGAAGGCGGGACGGATGACCGCCGGTAGACCGATATTGTGCATGACTGCCCGTGCTTCGTCCATGGAAGTGACGGTGGCGCTTTCCGGCACCGGTTCCCCGATATCGTGCAGCATTTTCTTGAACAGTCCCCGGTCTTCAGCCTTTTCGATCGTCTCAAGAGGAGTGCCCAGCAGACGCACCCCGTACTTGTTGAGAATGCCGGCATGGGAAAGGTCCACAGCCAGGTTGAGGCCGGTTTGTCCCCCCAGCGTGGGCAGGAGACCGTCCGGGCGTTCCTTCTTGATTATGGATTCCAGCACTTCCACAGCCAGTGGCTCGATATAGACGACGTCTGCAATACCTTCATCGGTCATTATGGTGGCCGGGTTGGAATTGACCAGGACCGAGGTTACGCCCTCTTCGCGGAGGGCCTTGCATGCCTGCGTGCCGGCATAATCGAACTCGGCGGCCTGGCCGATGATTATCGGCCCGGAGCCAATTACGAGGACCTTCTTGGGTTTTGCGTTGGACATCACTGCTTTGCTTCCCCCTTTGGCAAAAGAAGCACAAATGGGGATTTTCCATCTGACTCCCCCTTTCGCAAAAGGGGGATACAGGGGGATTTTCCCCCTGGTTTGATGATAGAGTTAGTCTGATATTTCATAATTTCTAAATCCCCCTTAATCCCCCTTTTCCAAAGGGGGAGAAGGATATTTAGTATTCGGTAAGCAGCGCCAGGCCGCGCTCCGACATGAGCATGATCCGGGTATGGTTAAGGCGGCTGGCAATCACCCTGGCCACGCCTTTCATGACTTCATAACCGATGGCAGTGTCCTGGCCCAGCAGTTCTCTCAGTCTTGCGCCGTCAACGGCTACCACCTTTACCGGTTCGATACACAGGGCGCTCAGGGTATATTTGTACGGTTCAATCAGCGCCGACCAGCCGAGGACCTCACCTTTGGTGATCATATCTACGGCAACCTGCTTGATCGGCCGGTGAGGGCCCAGTTCGGTCTTCATCTCCAGCACGATCTTGCCTTCCTCCACCAGGAAGACGTGGTTGGCGTCATCGCCTTCCTTGAAAAGCACTGCTCCGGCTGCGTGTTGCTCTTCACGAGCAATGGCCGCCACCTTCTTTAGCTGCGTCTCGTTCAGCCCCTGGAAGATCTTGGACTCTTTGAATAGCGTTAGCGCCACCATCTGGGCTTTACCTCCTTTGTTGCGAAAATAGCGGTATCATCCGCCCCGGGGCGGACGCCTGTGCGGACACAGTGTTTCACGGTTGATGGTGCCTGCCGGCGAGCATGGATCATTGCTTTCTCATCAAATCAGTAAATTTCTCAAACAGGTCGACGTTGTCGAGCGGGCCTGGAGATGCCTCTGAATGATATTGTATCGAAAAAACCGGCAATTCCTGGTGAGTCAAGCCTTCCACGGTGTCATCATCCAGGTTGACGTGACTGACTTGCAGCCGGTCTTTCAGGTGGCTGCCGTCCACCGCATAGCCATGGTTCTGGGCGGTGATGTACACTCTGCCGGTAGCCAGGTCTTTGACCGGATGGTTGGCGCCGCGATGGCCGAATTTCAGTTTGAAGGTGTCGGCGCCAAAAATTCGCCCCAGCAACTGGTGGCCCAGGCATATGCCCATCACCGGCTTCTTGCCTATAATGCCGCACATGGTTTTCTCCACGGCGGCGAGGCGCGCCGGGTCTCCCGGTCCGGGCGAGAACAGGACGCCGTCGGGGTCGAGTCCGAGAATAGTTTCGGTACTGGCAAAGGCCGGCACCACGGTGACGTCACAGCGGTTGCAGGACAGGAGGCGGAGAATGTTGTATTTCAGTCCCAGGTCAACCGCGACGACCCGGTAGAGGGGTTCAGGGGTGCAGTCCTCAGGGCGCGGGTGCCAGTGATAGGCGTGATCCACGCTGACCTCGCCCACAAAGTCGGTCTCATCGTAGCGCGGCAGCGATGATAGCTTGCGCAGTGCCTCCTCCCCGGACAAGGAACTGGTTATCAGTCCCATCATTACCCCGGCTACCCGTAGCTTGCGGGTCAACGCCCTGGTGTCGATCCCCCATATTCCCGGGATTCCGCTGCCGGAGAGATAATCGTGCAGGCTGGAGTTCGCCTGCCAGTGACTTGGCTGTGAGCATTCTTCCCTCACCACAAAGCCGCGCACCTGGATTCGTTTCGATTCCGGATCGTGCGGGTTTATCCCGTAGTTCCCGATCATGGGGTAGGTAGGTACCACGATCTGGCCGGCATAAGACGGGTCGGTCAACATCTCCTGGTAACCGGTCATGCTGGTGTTGAAAACCACTTCGCCATGGCTGTCCACGGGCGCGCCGAACGAATAGCCCCGGTAAATCGTGCCGTCTTCGAGGGCCAGGATGGCCGGCAGGTCATTTCTAGAACTCATATGCTGGCATCCTTGTAAACAATTTTTCCCCGCGCTAGGGTAGCCATTACCTTGCCCTTCATTTTGTGGCCGAGCAGCGGCGTGTTCTTGCCTTTAGACAGCAGTGTTTCCGGGCGCACTTCCCACTCCCTTTCAGGATCGAAAATGGTGATATCGGCAGGATCGCCCACCTTAAGAGACCCCCCGTTGGTGAAAGAGCTGCCCAGTACGCGGGCCGGTCCAGCCGTTAGCCTGTGTATTACGGTGTGGAGGTCCAGCTTGCCCTCGCGCACCAGGCCCAGAAGCGATGCCAGGGCGGTCTCCAGCCCGGAAATCCCGGACGCGGCTTTATCGAATTCACAGTTCTTGTCTACAATGGAATGGGGCGCATGGTCGGTAGCTATGGCGTCTATTATTCCTTCCTTCAGTCCGGCGATCAGCGCGTCTGCATCCTGGCGGGAGCGCAGCGGCGGGTTGACCCTGGCATTGGTGTCGTAGGCCGCGAGGCCCAGGCTTTCCAGATTGCCGCCGTTACCGGCCACCCACTCCTCGGTCATCGTCAGGTGGTGCGGGGTGACTTCGGCAGTAACTTTGATGCCCTCATCTTTAGCCCGGCGCAGCAAGTCCAGCGATCCCCGGGTACTGATGTGGGCCAGGTGGAGCTTGCCGCCGGTCAGTCTTGCCAGGGCGATATCGCGGGCTACCATGGCTTCTTCGGCCGCAGCCGGCGCACCTCGCAGTCCGAGCAGCGAGGAGGTCCTTCCTTCATTCATGACGCCGCCATGGGAAAGGCCCAGGTCTTCACAGTGGTCGATGACCGGCAGGCCGAAGGCCCGGCTGTACTCCAGGGCGTGGCGCATCAAAGCGCTTTTGTAGACGGGCGAGCCGTCATCGCTGAAGGCTACCGCGCCGGCGGCCGCCAGATCGCCCATTTCGGAAAGCTCTTCCCCTTTTCTTGCCTTGCTGACACAGGCGACCGCAAGCACCCGTACCGAGTCAAAGGCGGCGGCTTTTTCCAGGATGTACTTAATGGTACCCTGAGAATCGATGGGGGGCATGGTATTGGGCATACAGCAGACGGTGGTGAAGCCGCCGGCGGCAGCCGCCCGAAGGCCGGTCTCGATAGTCTCTTTCTCCTCAAACCCGGGTTCACGCAGGTGGCAATGCAGGTCGATAAATCCGGGACATAGTATGAGATTGGCGGCGCTCAAACAGGGGGCGCCCTGGGCGGACTTCGCCGATATCTCGCCAACCCCGGCGATTTGCCCGTTCAGCACCAGCACGTCCCCCACTATATCGATTTCCCGGGATGGATCGACCATGCGGGCGCCCTGTATCAGCAGGCTGGGCTTAGTCGACATAATTAGTTCTCAACAGGGTAAGGGTGAGCAACGCCATCCGGATAGCCACCCCGTTGGCCACCTGCTCTTCGATTACCGACTGCGCCCCGTGCGCCACCTCGGGCGCGATTTCTACCCCTTCATTCATGGGCCCGGGATGGAGCACCAGGCAGCCGGCCCCGGCTCTGGACAGCCTGGCCGGGGTTAACTGGTATAGCCTGGCATACTCACGAATGGAAGGGAAAAGGCCGCCCTGCTGCCTTTCCAGTTGAAGCCGGAGGGGCATGACCACATCCGCTCCAACGATAGCCCGGTCGAAGTCGTAGTTGAACTCGATGGCAGGGAAGGCCCCGGGAGGCGGCAGCAGGGTTGCCGGGCCGCAAACGCAAACCCTGGCTCCCATGGCGGTGAGTCCAACGATGTTGGAGCGGGCTACGCGGCTGTGAAATACGTCGCCCACGATCACGATACGCCGTTCCTCCAGTGTCCCGAGGTGCGCGCGTATGGTGTACATATCAAGCAGCGCCTGGGTGGGATGGGCATGGGAGCCATCTCCGCCGTTGATCACGCTGTGTTTGAAGTTCCTGGCGACAAAGTACGGCGCCCCGGCGCAGGGATGGCGGATGACGATGGCATCGGCGCCCAGCGCCTGGAGGGTCAGAATGGTATCCAGAAGGGACTCTCCCTTTTCGATGCTGCTGCCCGTGGGGGTGAGATTGATAACGTCGGCGCTGAGATTCTTGGCCGCCATCTCAAAGGAGGCCCGGGTCCTCGTGCTCGGCTCGTAAAATACATTGACTACCGTTTTGCCGCGGAGCGCCGGCACCTTCTTGATCTCGCGGCGCAGCACTTCTTTCATGGCGTTGGTGTTCTGGAATACCAGTTCGATGTCCGCCCTGGTGAAAGTATCAAGGTCCAGGACATGCTTGTGCCGCCAGGCGGCCGGGGAAGCGGGAGGTGCTTGAATGGGGGGCGTCAGGACGATTTCTTCCTTCTTCAGCATAGCGCTCATGACATTCCTCCGAGAATATCCGGTACCATCCGCCTCTGGCGGACCTGTGAGACAACCTTGTTATCCCAGCGTTCCGGGAAAATACCCGGTACCACAGGCGTCCCTGCCTGTGAGACCACCTTGTTATCCCAGCGTTGTTAGCGTCGCTCATGGGCGTTGCTCCTGCGACTCGGTTTGGATTATGACTACTTCGTCTTTCCCGTCGGTTTCCATTAACCGTACGGCTACATCTTCGATCCTGGCCGTGGGCACGTTCTTACCCACGTAGTCGGCCCGGATAGGCAGTTCCCGGTGACCGCGGTCGACCAGTACCGCCAGTTGAATGGAATGAGGCCGCCCGAAGTCGACCAGCTCATCAAGGGCCGCCCGGATGCTCCGGCCGGTATAAAGGACGTCATCCACCAGAACAACCACTTTGCCCGCGATATCAGTGGGGACGGTGGTTGGGTGAACCACCGGCTTGAGTCCGCGCGAAGCCAGATCGTCACGGTACAGGCTGATGTCCAGCGATCCCACAGGTACGTTGGCGCCTTCGAAGGACTTGATCTGCTGGGCCAGGCGGTGGGCCAGGGGTACGCCGCGGGTGAGCATGCCCATGAATACCAGGTTCTCGCTGCCGCGGTTCCTTTCGGTTATTTCATGAGCGATACGGATTGTGGCGCGCCGGATATCGCTCTCGGTCATGATCACTTTTTCGGCCATAAAAAAACCTCTTGCCCTGGGCGGCAAGAGGTCTTGACTCACAACCTGTGATATGCTGTCTGGCGCACCAACCCGGGTATCCCCTTGCCAGCCTCGCAGGACTGACTTAAAGGTTCAACGGTTGCCCCACCGCTGAATCTCGATTCGGGTTCAATTTCTATATCTTACAACAGTTCCAGCGGTTGTGCAAGTGTTATTTCTAACCAAGGAAAATCCCCCTCAATCCCCCTTTCGCGAAAGGGGGAAGTGCGCGGTCTCCCCCTTTGAAAAAGGGGGATTAAGGGGGATTTAGACATCCCCAACGGAGTTTCGCGGAAGCCTATTACCGCAAGGCTTCTTCCGTACCGCGTTTCACTTCAGCAACGGGGCGAAAATCTCTTTGGCCACCTTCATCATCTCCGTTTTAGCGGCCTCGTAGTCCTCCCCCAGAATGGGGTCATCGGGCTTTGGAATTAATGCCGGAACGAGGCCTTCGGTGGGAACGTCCGGCCGAGTGGTGGCGAAACCGTGGGCTTTGGAAAAGACGGTGGCGCCCTCCTTGCTCAATATCCAGTTGACGAACAACCTGGCGGCATTGGGGTGAGGTGCTTTGTCGAACGCGAAGATATTACCCGTGGAAGAGGTCGTCAGAGTCGGCTCTTTCATCTCCGGGTAGCGGATCGGCGCCCCTGAACGAATCAGGTCTGTAGTTTGGGCGACGGTAGGGGCGAGGGCTACCGCGTATTTGCCCCGGGCAACCCATTCGATGAGAAGGCGCTGGTCTCTGGTCAATGCGGGTTCCTGTTTGAGCAGTTGCCTCATGTAGTTGGTGCCTTTTTCCATTCCGTAAAGTTCCTTGACGATGAAGGTAAACCAGGCTGGACCGGTGCCTGCCGCAGTTGGGTCATTCATGGCCAGCTTGCCGCGCCACCTGGGATCGAGGACGTCCAGGTTAGTGGTAATATCGCCGGGTTTCACCATGTCATTGTTGACCACCATTGTCGGGTTGACGCCCAGGAGGATGACTGCTACGTGGCCTTCCTTATCCGCCCAGGGGAATTGCCCTTGCCTCCATTTCGAGGCATCCCGCACTTCGGGCAACATGAATAACGGCTCCAGAGGCAGCGTTATGCGTTTTTGCTTAATGAAGTTGAAATAGGTGGTCAGCCCGTGTACGGCCACATCTACCGAGTAGATTCCGGCCTTTCTTTCGCTATCTATCTTGGTGGCTGTTTGCTCCCCGGCGGCCACCGTGATATCAAGGTCGATGCCGTACTTTTCTTTGAAGGCGTTGGTCAGGGCCGGCCGCGATGCCCCCAGGAACCCGCCCGCTATGACCACGGTCCCCTCTTTTTTGGCCTCGGCAATTAGGGTGTTCCAGTTACTCGCCAGGTCAGGTCTGACTACGGTCGGGACCGCCGCTGGTGGCGCGGTCTTGGCTGGAGGCGCCGCCCCGGGCGAACAAGCATAGGTCGCCACAAACAAGAGTACCAAAGAAATTACGATGCCATTTTTCATCGAGTTTCCCTTCAACTGTCCTTATTGATGTCGGTCCCTGATTGTCGCACGGTATGACCATGCCCCTCAAGGATAGCACAAGACCGTTCACCCCGGCAAGAACACTGGAAAATGGCGATTACTAGGCCGTGCGGTCGACCGCTAGAACCTGAAGTGCACGAAAATCCGGCCGAAGTTCTTATCGTCTTTTTCGATGCGGTGGTAGAGCCTCTTGATCTCGGGCTTGGCCAGGAAACGCAGTACACGTTTCTTTAGCTGGCCGCTTCCTTTGCCGGGGATAATCTCTACCGGGGTGATCTTCTTATGGACGGCCTCGTCCATGGCCCGACGAAGTTCGGAATCTATTTCCGCGCCTCTATTGAAGATGTCGTGAAGGTCCAAGACTATTTTGGCCATGGTCGGCTCCGTGGCTCCCTACAAGCCTGTCAAAGATGACCCGCGGCGATGGTGGTGGCCGCAACATGCCGGTGGTTGCGGGGCAGTGACAGGGCAAAGGGAAGTCCAAGATAACCGGCGATCATCGAAGCGGCGATGGACCATTGATAAGTGCCGGTCAGGTCGAACAGCACCCCGCCAAGCCATCCCCCCAGGGCCATGCCGGTGCTGGCGCCTACCATCTCGAAGGAATAAATGGAACCCAGCGGCGCCTCGTTCCCGAATAGCTGGCGGTTAATGATGGGGAAGCCTACCATCTCACCTCCGTAAGCCAGTCCGAAAATTGCGGCAAATACATAAAACACCAGCGCTTCGTGGGCGAAGAATAGGATCACCACCGGTGTGCTCTGGGCTAGCAGGGCTATGGTCAACAGCTTGCGCCCGCCCAGACGCTCGGTCCATACCGCAAAGAAGAAGCGGCTGAAGATCGAGGCGCCGGATATGGTGCTCAGGACGCCGGCGGCGGTGACCCCGGGCACCCCCTGAAGCGTGGCCATCGATACCACCTGGGCGAGGACGACGGAGTGCCCCACGCACCCCAGGTGATGGATCAATGAAAGGTACCATACCTGGCGCCGCCGCAGTACGGACCGCAACCCGGTCTTTGGCCGGGTTGCCACTTCCGCACCGGGGACGGCTTCAGGCAAGCGGTCCTGCCCGTAGGCCGTGGTGCCTTTTGCCCGGGGATTTCCCCATATCAGCAGGGAAAACACGGCCAGGACACTGCCCAGGATGATGCCGGCAAGGGAGAAGGTCTCGCGCCACCCCCGGGTCTCGATGAGCCAGCGCATCAAAGGTGCGAAAATCAGGGGACCGGTTCCCAATGCCGCCCAGTAGACACCGAGGGCCAGTCCCAACCTCTTGTGGAACCAGCGGGACAGCGTCACCGGGAGCAGCACAGTGAACGCTGAATTACCCAGGGAACCGACAAAAAGCCCGTAGAAAATATACAGGTGCCATAGCTGGCTGATGGTACCGAGCAGCACAGTGCCCAGGCCGATCACCACGGACGCCCCCAGCATCAACGTCCGAGTACCGTAGCGGTCCCCCAGCCAGCCCATGCCCACCACCGCGGGCAAGCCCGCCAGAAAGGCTAAGGAATACGCCAGCGAGACCTGGCCGCGGGTCCAGCCATAGAGATGGACAAGAGGGTCGATAAAAACGCCGAAGGAGGCGGAATCGGCCCGGCTGGTCACGCTGAGGATACACGCGGCTATGAGAATTATCCAGGCATAGTGGAGCCTGCTCTTTGGGGCTTTGGTGGGGGTACTGTCCATTTTTGTCCGGCGGATTGCATTGTATCATTTTCGCCGGTGGCACGCCTTTTGGAATCAACCGGGAGTGAAACCTTCATGCTCGCAAGCGAGTACCATGAAATATAAAAATGGCCTATCATCACGAGGAGGCCCAGTCCACCTCCCCCTTTCGCAAAAGGGGGATACAGGGGGATTTGCCCTTTTTCAAAGGGGGAGAGGGTGACATTTTCGTAACACACATAGCTGGCTTGACAGCTTTGTCCAAACAGGGAATAATACGGCGGCGTATTCCACAACTTCTCAGGAGATAGATTGCTATGGCAGAAGACCTTCGCGGCTGGCTGGAGCGGGTAGACAAAGCGGGTGAGCTGGAAAAGATCAAAGGCGCTCACTGGGACACTGAAATCGGTTGCCTGACCACCATGAACTGGAGAAGGAAACCGAGCCCGGCCTTGCTCTTCAGCGACATTCCGGGCTATCCGCCGGGCTACCGGGTACTCACGGGCTCGACGCGGACCCCGAGCCGCATTTCCATGACCTTTGATTTGCCCACCGGCATTGCCGGTATTCCCTTGCTGGAAGCGGTGCGAAAGAAGTTCACCGAATGGGAAGGAAAGCTGGACAGGTTCCCGCCGAAGATGGTTAGCTCCGGCCCGGCGCTGGAAAACGTTCTGTCAGGCGACAGGATAGATCTGCTGAAGTTTCCGGTGCCCAAGTGGCATGAGGAG
>CAZFEA010000009.1:20743-24173 GCA_964518085.1 uncultured Dehalococcoidia bacterium | reverse complement strand
TGCGGGCGCATATGCCCCGGTAGTAGTTGTTCGCGGCCGGGCGGTATGGGAGTTCCACGCCGTCGATCATGATGGTGGAGCCAATCCGGGCGGCCTGCCCGAACTCCGTGGCCAGCCTCCTGATGGTGGCGGCTGGTAGGGTGGTGATGGGAGCAGCCACCTCCGGCGTGCATTTCCGGACCTGGTCTTTCAGCAACTGGAAGGCGGGGTGGCATTCAATGCCATTCACCGTATAGCTGCCCTCAATGGCGACACTCTTGACTTCGGCGTCGAAAGGCCTGGCCCTCCCCTCCGCGCTGTCCCAGACCAGGGGCTTGTTGCTGTCCTTGTCCCTGGCGTAGTGGCCGTCGGGGGCCACCAGGTATGGGCCGTTGGTGCGTTTCTTGATGAACTCGGCGTCGAACAGCCCCTGCTCGTTGAGCAGGACATGCAGCATAGCCAGCGCCAGGGCGCCGTCGGTGCCGGGCCTGATGGGCACCCACTCATCGGCTTTGGCGGCCGCTACACCGCATCTGGGATCAACAACCACCAGTTTCATCCCTCTGGCCCGGGCCTCGGCCATCTTCCTGGCCATGGGCATAGGGCCGAGTCCGGTGAGGAAGCCCATGCCACTGCCGAACAGTATGCAGTAATTGCAGTGGTCGAGGTCTACATCGTTGTTGAAAGTGCCGTTGACGATGAAGGTCACCGAATGCAGCCCGGCGCCGCAGCGGGTGGCCGTGACCGTCATCCTTGGCTCTTCCAGGCCAAAAGCAAGCTGGAAAGGCGTGGTGGCGCACCTGGTGAAAGCCATGTCCCAGCTACTGAGAAGAAGCTTGCGAGGGTCTTCCGCCCGGATCTTCGCCAGCTTTTGACAGATGATGCTGAGGGCCTCGTCCCAGCTAATCGCCTCCCATTTCGGGTCTATGCCGATGCCTTTCTCGGGGTTGGTCCTTTTCAGGGGGGTTTTGACGCGGTTCGGGTCATAGAGGGTCATTATGGCCGCCTGCCCCTTGGCGCGCTGCTGTCCCAGGCTGTGAGGGCATTCAGGATCACCCTCGATCTTGACCCCCACGCCGTCGACGCGGGGGGCCAGTATGCCGCAGCCCGAATAGCACATCTCGCAACTCGAGTGTATCCATACGTCGTCCCTTTCGACGGCGTCAGTAGCAGCAGAATTTGACCCGGTAACCACTTATGCTTGCTCCAGGAAACAACCGGTACCACAGGCGATCCCGCCTGTGAGAACATGCTTTTTCATATCGGATTCCCCCAGGTACGACAGGCTTTCCAGCCTGTCGCTTTCCAACCCGTCGCTGCAGTCTGGAAAGGTACCGAAATCATTTCAGCCCCGGTGCGAAGACCTCCCTGGCCACGCCCAGCATCTGGGTTTTCAGGATGATCATATCCTCGCTTTCGCCGAGGACGGTATCCTCCGGCAGGGCCACCGAGTCTTCAAAGCCGGTAGCTGGAACATCCATCCGCGCGCTGGGTCGCATGTAGCCCTGGCTGAACAGCGTTTGTCCCTCTTTGGTCAGGACCCAGTTGATGAAGACCCTGGCGGCGTTGGGATGGGGCAGAGTCCCCGCGGGAAGAGCCAGGGCGCCGGCGCCCGCCGAAGCCGATCCACCCTCCTTCACCCGGAGCTTGGCCACCGGCGCGCCCAGTTTCTGGAACTCCTTCAATGTCGGGGCGTGAAGCCCGGCCACCAGGGCATACTTGCCCTTAGCCAGGCCCTCTATCTGAAGGCGGTAGTCCCTGACCAGCACCGGCTCCTGCCTTGCAAACTGGCGCAGGTAGTCGTTGATCTTGTCCTGACCCAAAAGACCAGCCACGGTAAACACAAAGGCATTGCCCGGCCCGGTAATGGTCGGGTCATGCAGCACGATCTTGCCCTTCCACTTTGGGTCCAGAAGATCGTAAAACGATTTTACTTCACCATCCTTGACCAGGTCGGTGTTGCGCCCCACATAGGAACCGAAGTCGGCGCTCATGCCCACCAGGAGCTTTCCGTCATCCAGGAACAGTTTGCCGCCTCGCCAGGCCTTGGGGTCTATGGCCTCGGGCAGGACCAGCATCGGTGCTATCGGCGCCAGAATGCCCGCCGGTTTCATCTGGGTGAGAGCCGTGGGTCCGCCGGAACCGATAACATCCGCCAGATACAGTCCGGCCTGCCGTTCCCGGGTCAGTTTGGGAACGAGCTGGGTGCTGGTGCCGGCGGAGACAAATTCGATGTTGATTCCGAACCGGTCCTTCAGCGCCTTTCCCAGCAGCGTCCTGGCCTGTGGCCCCCATTGCTCGTAGACAGTCAGCGTGCCCTCCCTTTTTGCCCCAGCCACCGTTTTTTCCCAGTCCGTCTCCCAGGCCGGCCTGGTGTCTTTAGCGGTTGTGGTGATTTGAGACCCCTGTTTTACCCCCTCCTGTTTCGACGAAGGCGGCGACTCCTGTCCCCCGGCACATGCCGTAAGCAAAACACCGGTGATGGTCACCATCATAACCATTACCCGTAGTGATCGCATCGTTACGCACTCCTTATCTTAGTTGCTGCACCCGGTACAGCCGTACCAGTTTATAGCATACCTATTTCACCGGTGTCAACATAACATGCGTCAGGTATCAGATATCAGGTGTTGGCCGTGGGGCATCCGTCTGGGGCGGACCGCGTGCCGGGGATGGGGCATAGCCACGAGCCGCTGGCTCGCCCTCGCATTTCCGGAGATGCGTCTTTGTTTCCACACAACATTTTGTGTGATAATGTGTGCAGAAGGTCAAGGAGATATCCAAAATGGCGACAAATCTACAACTCGACGACGAGTTGATTGTCAAGGCTGTCAAGCTGGGCAAACACAAAACGAAGAAAGATGCCGTCACGCGGGCGCTGGTGGAATACTTCGAGCACCTTGAAGAACAAAGAATCCGATCCCTTTTCCACAGCGTCGATTACGATCCTGAGTACGATTATAAGAAACAAAGGGATCGAATACGGATTTTCTGATTTGTGCCGTGGCCGTTCGCGGCGGATTCTCGATATTCACTACCGACAGAGATTTCTTGCGCTTCGCACAGCACCTGCCAATTACCTTTCACAGAATGGAAGTGGCAAACGAATAAGCAAGTTTCACCATTGGCACCATTTGTGTAAGGATTGGCCAAGCATGATGCGTGCCACCACGGCTGATAGCTGACAGCCAGATCGCCTTGCCGTCCCGGGCCGGAAGTTCTATAATTCCGCAGAAACCGTAAATGTTCCCGTGGGAATATTAGTCGGATGCAGATGCCAGTAAAAGAATTCCTTACCGTGGCGCAGACCGCCGAACTTACCGGCTATACTGTTCAACACACGCGCCGGCTTGCCAGGACCGGACGGCTACCGGCGATCAAGCCCGGCCGCGACTGGCTCATCGAGCGAAAGGCGGCCATGACAAGGCAACCGGCAAAGTCCCCGCCGGTG
>CAZFEA010000009.1:0-20643 GCA_964518085.1 uncultured Dehalococcoidia bacterium | reverse complement strand
GGTGTGCGCGGAACAATTGCCACATTAAGAATTTCCGCCATATTCTCCGACCTCGACGGCCGCCATATTGCGGAGCTGGGGCGGCTCGCTCAGCCCCGGCGCTTACGAGCCAGGCAGTCCCTGTTCCTGGAAGGCGACCCCGTGGAATGCTGCTACGTGGTTGCGGACGGGTTGATCAAGATGTTGAAGCACACCTCGTCGGGGAAAGATTTCATATCTGACATACATGGCCCTGGAGAGACCATAGGATTCACCCGCCTTTTTGATGGCAAACCGCACTTCTCTTCGGCCAAAGCCATCGTCGACACTGACGTCATGGCCATCGCTCGCAGCGATTTCATTTCCTTTCTCTATTCGTTTCCCGAGGCGGGCTTCAAAATCATGGTCAGGATGGTTGAAATTGCCAGTAAACGGCGAACTTCGGCAACGGTCAGGCTGAGCGAACAATCGGCTGAGCCGGCCGACTACCGGCTGGCCCGCGTTTTGACGACGCTCTGGTCAAAGCTGGGCGCTACTATTCCACTGACCCGCTATGAAATTGCCGAAATGGCAGGGACAACCACCGAGACCGCGGCGCGGTTCGTCAGCCGTCTTAGCCGCATGGGAGCCCTTCAATCCTTCAGGGAAAAGGTGATCGTAGTAGATGAAAACAGGTTACGGCATTTGGCCAGGATCCCGTGCGACCTTCCAAAAGCCTGAGCGGTAGGGGCGAACCTGTGTGTTCGCCCGCGGGCTCACAGGCGAGGACGCCTGTGATACCGGCTCCGCTGGTTGACCTGCATCATGGACAACAATTCGGCGACTGTTTATGCTGACGGTGATTTTGACGCTACTCCTCTCCCACAAGGGGAGAGGAAATATGTCGTGTTATTTATGAAACTAAGTGCTAGTCCGGCTACGAATGGCCCACTTGATGGAATAACGGTCCTTGACCTGGCAGGCCCGCCCGGCCAGTATTGCACCAAGCTCCTGGGCCAACTGGGCGCCGATGTCATCAAGATAGAGCCGCCAGGCGGCGACCTGAGCAGAAGCCTGGGGCCTTTCTTCAAGGGTGTCCCTCACCCGGAGCGAAGCCTGCGCTGGTTTTATTACAACACCAACAAGCGCAGCGTGACCCTTGACCTCAAGACCGACATCGACATTGCCATTTTCAGATCACTGGCCGCGGAAGCCGATATCATTGTCGAGTCGAACGCACCCGGGGCAATGGGCAAGATCGGACTCAGTTTCGAAGATTTGAAACTCGCTAACCCTTGCCTCATCTACGTTTCCATAACTCCTTTCGGCCAGAACGGTCCCTGGCGCGACCTTAAGTCGTCGGACCTGGTGACCTGCGCCCTCGGAGGGCTTCTCTATGTCTGCGGCTGGCCGGACAAACCCCCGGTGCGCATGGCCGGCGAACAGTCCTATCATCTGGCTTCGCTCCACGGCGCCGCCGCCACGCTCATCGCCCTGTACCAGCGCCAGTTTACCGGCGCCGGCCAGCATGTAGACGTTTCAATGCATGAGTGCATACCGCCGACATTGATGAGCACTATCCCCGGCTACGTGGAGACCGGTGAAATCAGCAGGCGAAAGGGGGACCAGCGGACGCTGGCTGCCAACGGCCTGTTTGACTGCGCCGATGGATTCGTGGATGTCAGGTTAAGGAACCACCGCTGGGATGATTTCGTGGGCTGGCTGAATAGCGAAAACACGGCCGGGGACCTGACGGAAGAGAAGTGGAAAGACCCCTGGTATCGTATCGAACCTGAAAGCGTGAAGCACATCGATGCCATAGTGGCCGGTTTCATGCGTACCCGAAACCGGCAGGAGCTTTACGATGGCGGGGTCAAAAGGGGACTGGAAGTGGCGCCCATCAACACTGCCGCCGACATTGCCCGCGATCCCCAGCTAATCGCCAGGAACTTCTTTGTCAATGTGGAACACGAGCAGTTGCACACCACGTTACCCTATATGCGGTCCGTCATGAAGCTTTCAGAGACACCGGTGGCGCTGCTGAAGCGGGCCCCGCTCATCGGGGAACACAACGCCGAAATCTCGGCAAGAGGGCCGGGAGGAGCCCGGAAAGAACCAGTAAGAGTTACTGCCAACCCTGCCGCACCGGACAGGTCTCGCCTTCCGTTCAAAGGGCTCAGTGTCGTCGAGTTTACTTCGGCGGTAGCCGGCCCATATGTCGGGAAGGTGCTTGCCGACTATGGGGCCCAGGTCATTGTCGTCGAGAGCCGCGCCACGCGCAAAACGGGAGGCATGGCCAGGGAACCCGGACCCAGGGCCCAGGACCGCACCAGCATGAACCTGGGGCACCTCTACAACAAGGTGGCCACCAACAAAATGTCGATCAATATCAACATGACCAGGCCACAGGGGATCGAACTGGTAAAGAAGCTTCTCAAGCTGACGGATGTGGTTGTGGACAACTTTGCCCCCAGGGTACTGGAAAAATGGGGATTGAGTTACCATGAACTGGTCAAGCTGAAGCCCGACATTATCATGGTCAGATTGCCTACGGTGGCCACCTCAGGCCCCTACAAGAACCAGACCAGCTCTAGCTGGAACCTGCTGGGGATGTCAGGACTCAACTATATGAGCGGCTACCCGGACAGGCTACCGGTGTCTGCCTGCCGCTATTCCTATCCCGACGAAAGCAGCAGCCCCTTCCACCCTCTGGTGGCCTTGATCTCCGCCCTGTACTGGAAGACCAGGACAGGCAGGGGACAGTATATCGAGGCTTCTCAATACGAAGGCATCCTGTCGCTGGCCGGCCTGGGGGTCTTCGAATACATGGTGAACGGACAGCTTCCCGCGCGGCAAGCCAATTGCTGCCCCTATGCAGCCCCTCACGGGGTTTACCGCAGTCTCGGCGAAGACCGCTGGTGCGCCATCGCTGTTTTCACGGACGATGAATGGGCCAGATTCTGCGATGTCCTGAGCCGGCCGGAGATGGCCAAAAGGCCCGAGTTCGCTTCACCGGCAGAAAGGGTAAAGCATTCCGGGGAACTGGATGGCATCGTCGAGTCGTGGACCGCCTGGAGGACGGCGGAAGAAGCGATGGAAAGACTGCAGGCGGCGGGGGTCGCCGCCGGAGTCGTGCAAAATGTCGATGACCTGTTGAACAAGGACCCGCAGCTACGGGCGCGGGGTTACTGGAAAGAGGTGATGCACCCCGAAGCAGGACGACTGGTGGGGGCGGGTTGGGGATTCAAGCTTTCCGGGGCGCCGGAGCCGCTCAACGGCCGGCCCCCCCTGTTCGGCGAGCATACCGACCTTGTGCTCGGCCAGGTGCTGGGAATGCCGGAAGAAGAAATCAACCGGCTAATAGTCGAAGGAGTCTTGTATTAGAGCGTCCCGCCTGTCGATGAAGCTCTGCAAGAAAATATTTATTGAACCCGGAGGCACACAAATTGAAGATGCGATTAGTTGTCTCGATTATCCCTGGACTGTTGGCCGCGTTAGCGACGGCCTGCGGCCCACCACCCGCCCCTGCTTCGCCGGCGGTAATGCCGGCTGCTCCTCCCTCCGATGTATCATCGGGGAAGCCGGCCTGGCAGCAAAGGTGGGATGAACTGCTGGCGGCCGCCAGGACAGAAGGCAGCGTGACCATCTATAGCAGTAACGCACCCGCTACCAGGCAGCAGATTGGCGAAGCGGTGCAGGGCAAATTCGGAATACGAGTGGAATGGGTTGTCGGCAGCGGGTCCAACCAGCTCGTTCAAAAGATGCTGGCTGAGCGTAGTGCTAATATCTACCTCGCCGATGCCATGCTGGGCGGAACCATGAGCACCATGAATTTTCTCAAACCGGCCGGATATATCGAACGCCTGGAGCCCGAACTTATCCTACCCGAGGTGACGGATACCAGCAGGTGGTTTCAGAATAAGCTCTGGTGGGTGGATAAGGAACGGTCTCACCTGGCCTATGCCGCCATAGGCATGCCGGCCGTAGTGATTAACACAGACCTGGTAAGAAAAGAGGAGATAACCACCTACGGCGACCTGTTGAACCCAAAGTGGAAGGGCAAGATCTTGATGGACAGTCCATTTACCGGGGGTCCGGGCAACGAATGGGTGACAGCAGTTGGTAACAAGATAATGGGTGATGATTATCTGCGACAGTTTGCCGGACAGGATCCCTTTTTGTACCGTGACCAGCGTTTGACCCACGAATGGCTGGCGCGGGGAAGATACCCGGTATTGATCGGCGGAAGCACCGACACCATCACCCAGTTTCGCACTGCCGGAGTGTCAAACATGACCGTCATCACCCCCAGGGAAGGTACCTGGCTTTCCCAGAGCAACGGCGCCATAAGCGTGATGAACAAATCCCCTCATCCCAACGCGGCCCGGGTTCTGCTGAACTGGGTACTGAGCAAGGAAGGACAGACGGTGGTTTCCCGGGCCCAGGGATTCCAGAGCGCACGGACCGATGTGCCGACGGACTGGGTTGAACCGTGGACCCTCCGGCAGCAGGGCGTCACCTACCACGACACCATCAGCTACGAATATAACCTGAAGAAACAGGAATATGTTGACCTGGCAAAGAAGATATTCACCTCAAAGTAAGGACAGGCTATGAAGATTACCAGAGTAACAGTTCATCCGGTCAATTTGCCCTACCAGGGCGGCATCGAGTGGCATTTTGTCTTTGGCCGGGCAAGGTCCGTCTTCCAACTGTTCGTTCAAATAGACACCGATGAAGGAATCACCGGATGGGGCATCGGCAGCGCCCCTCATCACTATGGGGAGAGCAAACAGGGCGCAATAAGCCTGGTCCAGGAACACTTCGCGCCTTACCTGATAGGCAAAGACCCGGCGGACATTGAAAGCATCAACCAGGGGCTGGACAAGATCATTCGCTGGAACAACCACGCCAAGGCAGCGGTGGAACTGGCCCTCTGGGATATCCTGGGAAAGTCACTGGCGGCGCCGGTATACAAGCTGCTTGGCGGCAAGGTGCGTGACAAAGTGCCGATAATGCGCATACTGCCGCTGCTCGAGCCGGTGGAGGCCGGCAGCCGCTGTTTGAAGCTGGTTGAAGAAGGTTACCGTCATTTGAAGATAAAGATCGAGGGCGACATGGAAAAGGACGTGGCGCGGATCAAAGCGATAAGGGAAGCAGTTGGCGAGGGCATCGAAATACTGGTGGACGCGAACCAGACCTACGATGTCGCCGGGGCCATCACGCTGGGCCGCCGCCTGCAGGAGCACAACGTGAGCACCATCGAGCAGCCGGTGGCTCTGGACGATTTCGAGGGCATGGCGGAGGTTACCAGAAACGTAACATGTCTGGTAGAGGGGGACGAATGCGCCAGGTCGCCGCAAGGCATCTTCCAGCTAATCAGGAACAAGTGCGTGAGTTCGATAGCTTTGAAAGTGCAGAAACTGGGAGGAATAGCCGGAACGAAGAAGGCGGCCAACGTGTGCGCCGCCGGGTTCATGCCTTGCCGGATGGGTACGGCCATGGGCAGCCGTCTCCTTGCCGCCGCAGACATGCACATCATTGCCTCGACACCTAATTTAGGGGCGCCCGCCCAGATAGGTCAATTTGCCGGCTTGACCAATGATCCCGCGGGAGGCATGGAAATAAGCAACGGCTTCTTGACCGTCCCCGAGGGACCTGGTTTGGGTCTTTCGGTGAATCTCTGATGCAGATTACCGCTGTTCAAACGATTCCAAACATAATGCCGAAGCATGATCCTGCCTGGAGGATCGCCTACGGGGCCTTTCCCGACTCCCAGGGACTGCTGGTGAAGATACTGACTGACTCCGGTCTCACCGGATTTGGTTATGGCAGCAGCAATCCCCCATATAAGACCATCCCCCAGGGCTTCCTGCAATCGGTATTTGATAGGTTCGCGCCGTGCCTGGTGGGGCAAAATCCTTTCAACCTGGAGAGAATCCTAACCGATATCGACCACGCGCCGTTGTCCGGTCTCTCGAACCAACCGGATGATATTGAATGGGGAAGGACCAGGGCCAGGTCGGCTATCGAAATTGCTCTGCACGATCTTTCAGGCAAAGCGCTGGGAGTGCCGATTTACCAGTTGCTGGGCGGCATGGTCCGAGAAGAAGTCCCTGTCCGCAGGATTATTGCCATCAAAGAACCAGTCGACATGGCAAAAAATGCACTGCGCCTTTGCCAGGAAGGGTACCGGTACATCAAGATCAAGCTTGAAGGTGACCCGGTCAAGGACATCCAGCGCATCAAAGCGGTCAGGGAGTCCGTGGGAGTCGATGTGCATCTGACCGTAGATGCCAACCAGTCTTACTCGACAAAAGACGCTATCGAAGCCATCAAGGAGATGGAAAGGTATAATATCGATCTTGTCGAGCAACCGGTGCCGGAGCATGACGTTGAAGGCATTATCGAGGTGAGCCGTGCCAGCCGGGGGACGACCTGCCAGGTTGAAGCCCATGAGACAGTCGACACCGTCGATAAGGTCTTCCAACTGGCAAAAAGCGATTTTACAGGCTTTTTTAATGTTTCCTTGACCCTCGGTGGATTCAGGTCATTGAAAACGGCGGTCGACATATGCAAGCTGGCAGGCGTCAAATGTGTTATCACCTGTATCGGGACCCGCCTTCTGTCGGCGGCTTCACTGCATTTCGCGGCTTCCTGCGCCAACCTGGATTATGCCTGTCAGCTCGGCGAGTTTGCCCGCTTCCATAACGACCCTGCCTCAGGGCTGGAAGTGGAAAATGGAATGCTTCGTGTGCCCAGGGGGCCAGGTCTGGGAATCCAGGTGAATGTCTAGTGTACGGAGGTAAACATTGAAGATGGGAACGCTCCAAAGACAACCGGCGCCACAGGCACGGAGGCCTGTGCCACCCGTGATGATGTTTCTGGGACTCCTGCTGTCTGTGATAGCGGCCTGTGCTTCGCCCCCCACCTCAACACTGCCCCCGGCAGCGCCGTCCGGGGCGGGAGGACCGCTTCCTTCGGGCAAACCGCGCTGGGAGCAAAGATGGGAAGAAATTCTGGCCGCCGCCAGGACCGAAGGGAGATTGACCATTTATAGTAGTAACGCCCCTGAAACCCGGCAGCAGGTGGGCGACGCGATCTACGAAAAATTTGGAATTCGGGTAGAGTGGGTTGTCGGCGGCGGATCGAACGAGCTGGTCCAAAAGATACTGGCAGAGCGCAACGCCAACATCTATAATGCGGATGCCATGCTGGGCGGCACGATGAGCACCATGAACGTTCTCAAACCTGCCGGGTATATCGAACCGATGGAACCCGACTTGCTGCTACCTGAAGTGACGGACAAGAGCAAGTGGTTCCAGGAAAAGCTGTGGTGGGTGGACACGGAGCGCACCCACCTGGCATATGCGGCAATTGCCATGCCGGCAATAGTGATAAACACCGACATGGTAAGGAACAGTGAGATGGCTTCTTACCGCGAACTTCTAAACCCAAAGTGGAAAGGCAAGATACTGATGGACAGCCCGTTAACCGGGGGGCCGGGGAATACCTGGCTGACCGCCGTGGGTGAGCTGATCATGGGCATGGACTATCTCAGAGAGTTCGCCAGGCAGGAACCGTTCATGCTCCAGGAGAAGCGGCAAGAGCATGAATGGCTGGCTCGGGGAAGGTATCCCATTCTGATAGGGGGAAGCACGGACACAATAACGCAGTTCAAGCGAGCCGGAGTTTCCAACCTCGAAGTGATTACGCCCAGGGAAGGGACCTGGCTTTCCCAGAGCAACGGCGCCATAAGCCTCATCAAGAAGTCGCCACATCCCAACGCCGCCAGGGTCTTGTTGAATTGGGTCCTCAGCAAGGAAGGACAGACCGTGATTTGCCGGTCCCAGGGATTCCAGAGCGCGCGAGTAGATGTGCCGACAGATTGGGTTGAACCGTGGACCCTCCGGCAGCCAGGCGTCAAATACCATGACACTATAGCCTTCGAACAACAGCTAAAGAAAAATGAATATATCGAGGTCGCAAAGCGGATATTTGCCAGCAGGTAGCTATATGAGAAAGGTATAAAAGACACAGGCATGAAAATTACCAGAGTGACCACTTTTCCCATCGAATTGCCGCGCCAGGGTATAGCCGAGTGGCGCACCAGTTTTGGCCGGTCGAGCTCGGTATTTAACCTCTTTGTGAGTATTGATACCGATGAAGGCATTACGGGCTGGGGATCGGGCAGTTCCCCTCTTCATTATGGCGAGACCAAAACCGGCGCCAGGGCTCTCATCGAAGAATACTTCGCGCCTTATTTGATCGGAAGAGACCCAACCGATATTGAGAGCATAGGCGCCGGCCTCGATAAGATCATACGGTGGAATGACCATACCAAGGTGGCCATCGAAGTGGCGTTATGGGACATCCTGGGGAAATCCCTGGGGGTCCCGGTGTACAGGCTTATCGGGGGAAAGGTCCGCGATAGCATTGCGCTGACGCCGATTGTGCCCTTCCTGGAACCGGCCCAGGTCGCCAGCCGTTGTGCCAGGCACGTTGAAGATGGGTACCGGCACCTGAAGATCAAGATTTCGGGCGAGGTGGAAAAAGATGCCGCTCGTATCAAGGAGATACGAAAGGCGGTCGGGGATCAGGTCGAATTGATTGTTGACGCCAATCAGACATATGATGTGCCGGGCGCAATAGCGTTAGGCCGTCACCTCGATGAATACAATGTCAGTACCTTCGAACAGCCCGTAGCCCTGGACAACTTTGAAGGACTGGCGCAGGTCACGAGAAGCATGAGGTGTTCTGTTGAGGCCGACGAAAGCGCCCGGTCAACGATGCACATTTTCCAGTTGATCGCGGGTAAGGCGGTCAACTCCATAAGCCTCAAGGTCCAGAAACTCGGTGGCATTTTGAATACGAAGAAGGCGGCCCACGTCTGTGCCGCCGGTTTCATGCCCTGCCGCATGGGCACGGCCATGGGCAGCCGGCTGATGTCAGCCGCCGCCTTGCAGGTCATTGCTTCGACCGCCAATCTGGGCGCGCCTTCTCAAATAGGCCAGTTTGCCAGGCTGGCAAATGACCCAGTAGAAGGGATCGAGGTAAAGAACGGCTCCTTGACCATCCCTGACGGTCCCGGCCTGGGCGTCAGGGTAAATCTATGACCGGTTATTGAGTTCCCCACCCGTAGCGGCACGCTGCGGCGTGCCGTGGAGTAAGCGCTAATCCATCAAAAACGAGGCAGAGTAAATGGATATTCCGAAACTTAAAAACGAATACGCCATCGTGGGACTGGGGGTGACAAAGGTCGGCCATGTTCCGGGCTTCAGCGGCCGCGCCCTGGCAGCCGAGGCCGCCAGGATGGCCATCGAGGACGCGGGGCTGAAGAAGGAGGATATCGACTGGGCTATCGACGGCTGCACCCTTTCGAGCAACACCATCTCTATTTCCACCGATGCCTTTCCCCGGGTCCTGGGCTTGCCGGTCAATTTCTATTATCACATCGGCCGCGGCGGCTCGGTGGCCATCTTCTCGCTAATAACGGCATTGAACTTCCTTGACCTGGGGCTGGCCAAATACGTGGTGATCGCCCGGGGCAACGACCGCTGGACCAGGAGCAGGGGTGGCAAGCAGAGAAAGGTGAGCGGCATGCCCGGGTTCTGGTGCGAGGCCCTGGGCGCCACTGCCGCCGTCAGCGACCATGCCTTTTTCGCTTCCCGCCACATGTATGAATATGGCACCACCAGCGAACAACTGGGCGCCATTGCCGTCCAGGAGCGGGCCTGGGCCAATCTGAATCCCGCGGCATACATGCACGGAAGACCAATGACCATCGAGGACCATCAGAAATCGCCGGTCCTGGTGTACCCGTACCACCTGCTGGACATATGTCTGGTCAGCGATGGCGGCACCGCCTTTATCGTCACTACCGGCGAGCGGGCCAGGGACTGCCGCAGGCCGCCGGTGTATATCAAAGGGTTTGGTTTTGGCGAACATATGAAGGAGCTGTGGTGGAACAAAGCGAACTATACTCAGCTCGCGGTCAAGCCGGCCAAAGAGTCGGCTTTCCGAATGGCGGGAATCGAGCTGGGTGATATCGATGTGGTGGAATTCTACGATTGCTTCACCTCGGAGGTCCTTTTCCAACTGGAAGACTATGGCTGGTGCCGGAAAGGCGAAGGCGGGGCCTTTGTAGCCGCGGGCAACATCGGCCCCGGCGGGACTATACCGGTGAATACCGGGGGAGGCATGCTGTCTTCGCATCATCACAGCGGCTTCACTCCCCTGGCCGAGGCTATCACACAAATCCGCGGAGATGGGGGCGCCCGGCAGGTGAAGGACGCCGAAATAGCCCTGGCCACCGGCCACGGCGGTGAAATCCTCGGCCCCGGCATGTGCTCGTCGCATAGCTGCGTGATAGTTGGAAAATAAATGAAAGATCAAAACACATTTTGATTTGTCATTTTGAGATTTGCATTTTGATTTTTCATTTCAACATTGGAGGTAACCGCTTATGACCTGGAACAAACCGCTGCCGTCGTTAGATGCCGATATCGCCCCTTTTTGGGATGCCCTGAAACGACACGAATTCATGCTCTACCGGTGCAAGACCTGCGGCGCCTGGTACTTCCCGGTGGCCATGTGCCGGTTCCATAAGAATGAACCCCTGTTTGGCAACATGGGCTGGACGAAGGCCAGCGGCCGGGGGAAGGTGTTTGCCTTTAATGTCCATCACCGGGCCTTCCATCCCGGATTTGAACAGGACTTGCCCTATGTGTATGCCCTGATTGAAATGGACGAGGGACCAATGTTCGGCAGCAATATCATCGGCATCGATCCCTATAAGGTAAGAATAGGCATGCCGGTCGAGGTCGTTTTCGAAGACATAACCGAAGAGTTCACTCTGCCAAAGTTCAGGCCGGAGACTAAGGAGTCCTTATGACATCGGCTTTGAAGAATAAGTATGCCATCGTCGGTCTTGGCATAACCAGGGTGGGGCATGTCTCCGGTTTCTCCGGCAGAGCACTTGCCGCCGAGGCCGGGAGACTGGCTATCGAAGATGCCGGGCTGCGGCCCCAGGATATTGACGGTGCGATTGATGGTTGCACGCTATCGGGCAACTCCATCGAAATCTCTACCGATGCCTTTCCGCGGGTCATGGGGCTGCCGGTCAACTTCTATTACCACATTGGAAGGGGCGGCTCGGTTGCCATTTTCTCCCTGATAACCGCCCTCAAATTCCTGGACCTCGGTCTGGCGAAGTATGTCCTGGTTGCCAGGGGAAACGATCACTGGTCGCGCGGCAGAGGCGGCAAGCGACGAAAACTGAGCGGCATGCCCGGATACTGGTGCGAAGCACTGGGGGCCAACGCGGCGGTAAGCAATCATTCCTTTTTCGCCTCCCGCCGCATGCACCAATATGGCACCACCAGCGAACAACTGGGCTCCATAGCCGTGCAGGAACGAGCCTGGGCATGCCTTAACCCGGCGGCCTACATGTATGGTCGACCGATGACCATCGAAGACCATCAGAAATCGCCCATCCTGGTCTGGCCGTACCACCTGCTGGACATATGCCTGGTCAGCGATGGGGGCACGGCATTTATCGTAACTACTGCCGACCGGGCGCGGGACTGCAAGAAGAGGCCGGTTCATATAAAAGGGTTCGGTTTCGGCGAGCATATGAGAAAGCTATGGTGGGACAAGGAAAACTATACCCAGCTCGATGTGCAGCCGGCCAAGGAAGCCGCCTTTCGCATGGCGGGCATCGAGCTCAAAGACATTGATTGCGCCCAGCTCTACGACTGTTTCACCTCGGAGGTACTGTTCCAATTAGAAGACTATGGCTGGTGCAAGAAGGGAGAAGGGGGACCCTTTGCCGCTGCCGGCAACATCGGCCCCGGCGGGACGGTCCCGGTAAACACCGGGGGCGGGAACCTGTCCTCACATCATCATAGCGGGTTTACCCCATTTGCCGAGGCCATAATCCAGGCCAGGGGTGAAGGGGGCGCCAGGCAGGTGAAGGACGCCGAAATTGTTATGGCCACGGGTCACGGCGGCGAGGTGCTAGGCCCCGGCGTGTGTTCTTCGCATAGCTGCGTCATCCTGGGAGCGACCCCGTAGGGGTTTGATTTATCAAACCCATGCACTCCGTCATTCAATGTGGTAATAGTCAGGAGGCACCAAAATGAAACGACGATTTCTTTGTTCGACGGTCTTTGCCATGATCATTGCTGCCTGGCTGGTGGCCTGCGGGCAGCCGGCGCCGCCGCCGCCTGCTCCTTCCAGTCCGGTCACCGGGGCCAAACCCGGACCGGCAAGAGGCACCTGGCAAGAGCAATGGGAATACGCCGTTGCCGAGGCCAGGAAAGAAGGCACGGTGGCCATTGCCTCTAACTGGGGTCCAAAACCGAGACAGGCGGTAACCGACGCGCTCAGGCAAAAATACGGGTTGGACGCGGAAATAAACTCGGCCGGAGCTTCGCAGCAGGGTGAAAAGATCTTGAGCGAGCGGCGCGCCGGCATTTACCACTATGACATCGCCGTTCAGGGGGCCAACTTCGGGATAAATATCATGAAGCCGGCGGGGGTGTTTGATCCCATAGAACCGGCCTTAATCCTAGCGGAAGTAAAGAACCCCAAACTCTGGCTTGGTGAACAGTTTCCCTGGTTTGATAAGGCCCGTACCATGGTCCCCTTCCTTGCCAGGGTGGACACCAACCTGTCCATCAATACCACCCTGGTAAAACCGAATGAGATAACCTCCTATAAGGACCTCCTGGCCCCCAAATGGAAAGGCAAGCTACTGCTGAGAAATCCCACGACCATCGGGGCCGGCTCCGGATGGTTCCGCGAAAACGGGGCCGACCTGGGCCTGGAGTACATGAGGGCGCTGGCGAAGCAGGAGCCGGTGGTGCTGAACAATGACCGCCAGTTGGTGGAGTGGCTGGCCCAGGGGAAGTATGCTGTATTGATTGCCGGTAACGGCGATCAACTGAACATGTTTATTAACGAAGGCGCCAACATAGCCATCCTCGATCCCAGCGATAGCCGCACCCTCGGCCCGTCGTCGGGCATAGTGTCGTTAATCAACCAGGCGCCTCACAAGAACGCGGCCACGGTGTTTATCAACTGGATATTATCTAAAGAGGGGCAAACGGTGATCAGCCGGTCGGTAGGTCTGGCCAGCCGCCGCGTGGATGTCCCTACCGACCATGTCGTGCCTGTTCTAATTCCTCAACAGAGCAGAAAATATACCGAGTACAGCGAAGAGAGTCTGGCCGGCGACGCCGAAGCCATGAAGAACTCAAAAGAGATCTTCGGTCCGCTACTGGGTAAGTGAACCAAGTCCCTCTCCCTTGACGGGAGCGGGTAAGGGTGAGGTTGAAATCATCGCTTGATGGAAGGCATCCTGTGCAAGTATTGCCGGTCGCCCAACGTGGTCAGGTACGGGCATTACCGCGGCGTTCCAAGATGGTGGTGTAAGGACTGCCGCAGAAAATTCGCCGACAACAGGGCTTTGCCCCACATGAGGACCTCCAGGGAGCCGGTGGCCTCCGCCCTGCATATGTTCTACGAAGGCCTGCCGCTTGATGCCGTCAGGCTCAGGCTGAAGAATGATTATGGCGTCTACCCGTCGCGCTCGACGGTGTACCACTGGATAACAGGCTTGACCCCTCGGGCAATCGAGGCTACGGCAGGCTTCCGTCCGATCGTCGGCAATGCCTGGCTTGTGATGAGTAAGAAGCTGCGCGTGGCCGGCGCCGACTCCCAATTCTGGGACGTGATAGACATGAGCTCCGGTTTCCTGATTGTCACTTATCCCTGCAGCCCCGATGACGCCAGCGCTCCCAGCAGGGTGCTGGAAAGTGCGGCTGAGCGGGCGGGCAGGACGCCTAAAATAATCGTGGCCGACAGGCCGGCCGACTACAAGAGCGGGACAACCGTCGGCGCCCATGCCCTGGTTGTTCCAACCCCTGAATTCCACCGCACCGAGCAACAGGGACGGGTGATGGCCAATTTCCGGCGGCTGTCGATGGTGAGGGACAGGATTGTCGAATCGTGCAGTAAGACAGGCACCGCCAGGCTGTTTGCCCAGGGCTGGCTGGTGCACTACAACTTCTTCAGCGGCAATGTGGTTCTGACCAGGCGGCGGGGACCCGGGGCGCCGGGCGCCTGGGTGGCTGTGCTCGAGGGTGAAGCATAGCTCCGACGCCGGGTAAGCACCCCCGGGGAAGAAAATCGGCGAGCGACGGAACCGTCGCTCGCCGATTACTGACTTGTTCCGGCCGGGAGCTAAAGATCAGGGAGCGGGGTTGCGCTGGGCCGGGGTAAGCTGGTCAGCCCAGGCCGCCGGCAGTCGCTGTACCCAGCCATTGTATACCACCGGGACCGGCAGAACGCCCTGACCACCCATCCCCGGGTTGCCGGTCACCGTGTCATCACTGGCGGTCCCGGACAAGCCGGCCAGGGAAATCCGCCCGGCAATAGCCGCGTCTGCGCCATTGCCGTCACCGTTGGGGTCGGGATCGACGACCAGCAATCCATTAGAGAACTTACTTGCCATATAGGCGTAGTAGCCACCACCCCGCTTTGCACCAAACTGCACCCCGTGGGCGCCCGGGTCGCCGGGCAACATGGCCACGATGCTGTCTGTCGCAGTATCTATGACCAGTACCGTCGCCGTCAGGGTGCTGGCAGTGACGACAAACCGGCCGTCCGGGCTTACCGGCGTCTGGATGGGCAGACCGCCGACCGGTCCAGTTATGGCCCCGCTTATGGGCGAGTACTTTGCCAGAAGGTCGATAGTCTTCTTGACCGTTCCCGTCTTCATATCAATGACCGTGATGGTGCTATCGGCCAAATTGGCGACATAGGCCTTGGCCCCGTCCGGGGTCATCCCGGTGGCCAGGGGATGTGAGCCGGTGGGGACAATTGCCGCCGTACTGTTCCTTCCGAAGTCGAAAATGCTCGAACTGTCATCGAAAACGTTGGGCGTCACCATCTTCTGGCCGTCGGCGCTGATCCAGTGGGCGTGGGGGTGGCCGGCGCCGATATCAATCCGGCGGTCCACCGAGGCCGCCAGGGGTCCCAGCTCTACAACCGAAGTGGTAGCGCCACTGCCGTTGAGCGTCACATACAGCTTGTCCGTGTCCGGCCGGGTAATGACATGCGCCGGGGCATCACCGACAGAGATACTTTTGACCAGCTTGCCCGTGGCCCGATCAAAGACGGCAAGCCGGTTATCGAACCATTCTGTTTGGTATATCAGCTTCTGTTCCCTGTCGGTCCACATGTTATGCGGGTTGTTCATGTTGATTTCGGGCAGGGCCACTTTCCTCGTCACCTGCCAGGTCGAGGCGTCTACCGTGGTGACCGTACCCGGCTTGCCTTTTCCCGCTGTCAATTCGAACTGGGTATCCACCAGCACTTCGCCAACTCCGGGCGTGGCCGGGTTGAACAGGCGCTCCTTGGCAGTGTCGTTGCTATAGCGGGCGTTCAATACCGCCGCCAGATTGACCACAGCACCGCCGGTGATCCGCACATCGACCTCGGGATAAGTCACGTGCCATGCACCGGGCGCGGTATAGTCTTTCCAGTTAGCCGGATTGGTAGAGATGAAGAAAGTCCGCAACAGCCTGGTGGCAAGGTCGCTGCTGGTCGGGATGGTCGCCCCGTTGACCAGGGTAACCGCCTCGCCCAGGTCAAGCCCCGTGGTCCTGGGGTTGTCAGCTATCACCGCCCCGAACATGTAGGGATGGATCTTGCAGAAAAACACGTACAGGCCGGGGGTGGCCACCTTGACGGTGGTCGACCCGCTGGTGCGGCCGCTGTCGAAAGGCATCCCTACAGCTCGCGCCGGATGAACCAGGGTGGTCACGGTATGCACCGTTCTGGACTTCACTCCGAAGTCAATGCGACTGAAGTCCACCGATCCTCCGGCAGCCACCACCGCCAGGGAGTGCGAGCCGCCGATGGGGCCGGCGACATTCTTGAACCAGCGGCCGGGCTCATCGGTAATGTCAAACTGGACTCTCGTCGGCAGCGCAGCCGTGGCCGGGGTCAGGGCCAGTGGAAAGCCGACTGAACCTGCGATTACCGTCACCAGCATGGCTACTGCTGCATACTTAAACAACGCTTTCATTCCTGCCTCCTTTTAGGCGATGTTCCTGCTTGAACCGGCGACATCCTTTGTTCTGTTCCGTTTATCATGTCATCCTGCGTTCAAGCTGGCAAAAACATAACACATGGGTCAACGCCTGTCAACCACAACCATTGTTTCTGCCACGATATCATCGGCGTGGCTAATTCTGTATCAGATAGAATAATTAAGCTATTAATAGTTTCTCGTCTTACCAACCATATCCGAACTCATTATGGAGTTATTGGACCGCGCGACCACCGCCTGGAGGGGTTCCCGGTTGGATACGAGGGGATGGTTTCGCGGGGACGGGATGATTCTGGCCATTTCACCCGGGTCCCACTTTCAGGGTGTTCCTTCAGGAACACGCCGACACCGGCGGGCTAACCGTCCACCCCTTCATCCCTACCTCCCCCTGGTTAGCCCCTACAACACCGCCTACCCGGTCCTACCTCTTCAGTTCCGGCCCGTATTTTTCCCTTAGCTGCTTTTTGAGAATCTTGCCCATCTGGTTGCGGGGCAGGGCGTCGGTAAACACCACGTGAGCGGGACGCTTAAAGCTGGCGATCTTGCTCTTGCAAAACTCCATGATCTCTTCAGCGGTGGCGTTGTGCCCGTTCTTGATCACACACACCGCCGCCACCTGCTGTCCCCATTCCACGTCAGGTATGCCGATCACGGCTACCTCTTCGATCTTGGAGTTGGCATAGATGGCATTCTCCACCTCTTCCGGCGAGATGTTTTCGCCGCCGCGGATGATCATGTCGTCACCCCGTCCGGCCAGGTAGAAATAACCGTCCTCGTCCATCCATCCCATGTCATTGGTCTTCAGCCAGCCATCTTTGGTGAAGGCCCTGGCTGTCTTCTCGGCATCCTTCCAGTAGCCGGTCATTATCCTGGGGCCACGGGCCACGATCTCGCCAACCTGACCCGGCGGCAGTGGATTGCCCTCTTCGTCGATGACGCGCATTTCCACGTCGGGCATCGGCTTGCCGATGGATGATTGCAGGCGGCGCAGCTTCTGCTCCCTCTCCTGCGGGGTGCCGGTTATGACGTGGTCTTCCGGGCCGAGGGCAGTGATCGTCGAAGAGGTCTCCGTCTGGCCGAAGGCATTGATAAACCTTACATTCGGCAGCACCTCGATGGCCTTTTTGATGACTTCGAAGGGCATTGAGGCCGCGCCGTAGGTGATGACCTTCAAGCTCGAGAGGTCGTATTTATTGAAATCGGGGCTATCGATGATCCACTTGAGCATGGTGGGCACCAGCATGGCGCGATTGGCCTTTTCCCTCTGGACGGTTTCCATCCACTCCCTGGTCTCGAACTGGCGCATCATGGCGATGGTGCGTCCCCCGTAAGTAGCCGCCAGCATAGCCTGGATGCCCGCCACATGATATAGGGGGACGGTGAGAATATTTACTTCAGCGAAATCGGGGTTGACCGGCTCGACGTTTTGCAGGGCATAGACCGAGAAGGAGTTGTGCGTCTGCGGCACGCCCTTGGGCCGGCCGGTGGTGCCTGCGGTGAACATCAAAATCGTAACGTCATTCTCTTCTATTTCATTGCAAACATCATCCGGGCTGCCCTTCTTCAGCAGGTCATCGTAGAAGAGCATATCAGGCCGCGGGACGTCGAGGGACACCAAATGCCTAACCGTCTTGAGATTCGACTTCATCTTCATCGCCATGTCGGCATACCGGTCGCCGACCAGGAGCAAGTCCGCCTCGGAGTAATTGAGCATGTAGGCAAGTTCATCTTCTTTCGCCCGGAAATTCAACGGCACGAAGATGGCCCCCAGCTTGGCAGTGGCAAAATAGGTCTCCACATATTGATTGGTGTTGACCTGAAGCATGGCCACCCGGCTGCCCTTCTTGACACCCAGCTCCGTCATGGCATTCGCCAGCCGGTTTGAACGCTCGGCCACATCCGCGAAGGTAAACCTCTTTCCCTCGAATATGACTGCGGGGCGGTCGGAGCAAATGGCGGAGGCGATGCTGAGAAAGTCGCAGGTGTTCATTGTTCTCCTTGTTGCAAGACTGAGGCTCCCGGATTCTGGAGAAGGCTGGTAGTGAAGGCAGTTGCCAGGGCCAGTGTCAGCCTATTATAACCGAAAAAGCCGGGGGAGTATAATAGCGATTAGCGATTAGCGATTAGCGATTAGCTGTTAGCGGTTAGCTGTTAGCTGTTAGCGGTTAGCTGTTAGCGGTTAACCGTCAGGGGGTTAGGCGTTAGCGGGCGGATGCCTCTTTCGGGGGAGGGATGAGACGGGCTAATGGCTAATGGCTAATTGCCAATCGCTAATCGCTAGTCGCTAATCGCCAGTCGCAAGTCGCTAATCGCCAGGAGCCACATATGAAGAAACGCTATCTCTTGATCGCAGCCGTCATACTGCTGATGGTTGCCATCCCGATAGTAGCCGCGGAACGCGCGGGAACGGCTTTACCCGGCGGACCCGGGGCCAGGGCTTACGAAATTGCCGCTTCGGGCTTCATCGAGGCCGATGAGGTGTCCATTGCCGCTGAATATGGCGGAAGGATACGCGACCTGCCGGTCAGAGAAGGGGACGGGGTGGTCGCCGGCGGCGTCCTGGCGTTGATGGACGACGCAATGCTGGAAAAGCAGATCAACCAGGGCCAGGCGGCGGTGGAGCTGGCCCGGGCGAATCTGGCCCTGGTCAAAGCCGGGGCAAGACCGGAAGAGGTCCAGCAGAGACGGGCAGCGCTGGCGCAGGCCGAAACGATACGCGAAGGGGCCAGGAAAGCCTGGGACAACGCTGTGGAAATGAGGAATAATCCCCAGGACCTGAACGCGCGTGTGTCCGCCGCCCGGGGGCAACTGGCTATCGCCGAAAGAAATGTCGATACCGCCCGGCAGGCGCGGGACAATGCCATCAGAGACCAGGCTGCCGCCATCAGAGAGGCCCAGGCCGCCCTCAAAGCCGCCGAGCTTCAGGTGGACCAGGCACGAATAAATGTGGACCAGGCGGAAAAGCTCAAACTGGCGCTGCACCCACCGGTGACCACCGAGAACTGGATCAGGCCTCCGTGGGGAGTACAAGACCCGCTTCAGTATGACCTTAATGTCTATCAGTGGCAGTTGGCCCAGGAAGCCCTGGGGCTGGCCCTGGCTAACCGCGAACTGGCACAAGCCCGCCTGGACCGGGCCGGCAGTCGCAGTCCGGTCGATCTCACGACAAGACAACACGAAGCCGCTGTGGCCGCGCGGGATTCCGCCCGGGTCGTGCTGGAGGACCTCCTCGGCACGCGGCAGAACCCCCTGGTCCTCAAGAGCCAGGTGGACGCCGCGGAGGCGAATTACCGGCAGGCTTTGGCCGCAACAGATATGGCCCAGGCCGCCCTGGATGCCTCGCTGGCGGGAGCCACCAAAGAGCAGTTAGCCCTGGCCGAGGCCCAGGTGACCCAGGCAGAAAGCGCCCTGGCCACATTACAGGCGCGCAGGGAGGACATGACCATCACCTCTCCGGTCAGCGGCATGGTGGCGCGGAAAATAGCCCAAAAAGGCGAGATCGTCTTGCCCGGCGCCTCGATTCTGAAAGTAGTTGACCTCCGGACGGTGACCCTCAAGGTCTTCGTGCCGGAAAGTGATATCGGACAGTTGAAGCTCGGTAGCGCCGCCTATGTTAGCGTCGACTCGTATCCCGAAAGGAGATTCCCCGGACGAGTCACCTTCGTCTCTCCGCAGGCGGAGTTCACACCCAGGGACATCCAGACCAAAGAAGAGCGGGCCAGGACGGTCTTCGCCGTCAAAATCACCCTGGACAACCCGGAGGGAATATTGAAACCGGGCATGCCGGCAGATGCATCAGTAGCCAGTAGCCAGTAGCCAGTAGTCAGTAGTCAGTAGACAGTAGCGGCACGCTGCCGCGTGCCCAATTCGTGCTTAAATCCCCTTAGTCCCCCTTTTCAAAGGGGGAGATTCGTAACCTTATGTCAAGTGTAGTTATTAGCGCCTCTGGCCTGACGAAATCCTTCGGCAAGGTCAACGCAATCAAAGGCATCGACCTTTCCATAGGCCGGGGGGAAGTCTTCGGCCTCCTCGGTCCAGACGGGGCCGGGAAAAGCACCCTCTTGCGTCTTTTAGGCGGCCTTCTGACACCCGATGCCGGATCGGCAAGAATCTTTGGTCTGGAAGTCGTCAAAGACAAAGACCCGGTCACTCCCCGGATTGGCTATGTTTCCGAGGGCTTTCCGCTATACCGCAACCTCAGCGTCAAGGAGAATATGGACTTCTTTGCCAGCCTGCGAAGACTTCCGGAGCGCGAGGCGGAGGCCAGGCAAAAAGAGCTTCTCCAGTTCAGCAGGTTGGAGCCATACCGGGACCGGCTGGCGGAACATCTTTCGGGAGGCATGAAGAAAAAGCTGGCCCTGTGCTGCGCCTTGATTCACAGCCCGGAAGTAGTGTTCCTGGATGAACCCACCACGGGCATCGACCCCTTATCTCGCAAAGAGCTGTGGACCATTCTTCTCCGCTTTCGTGACCGGGGCGTCGCCATATGCCTTTCCACACCTTACATGGACGAGGCGGAAAAATGCGACCGCCTGGCCCTGCAGTATGAAGGGGCCGTGATCGGG
>CAZFEA010000008.1:0-24622 GCA_964518085.1 uncultured Dehalococcoidia bacterium | reverse complement strand
AATTCCTGCCGCTTGCGAAACGATAGCCCGCTGTGCAAGGGCAACGAATGGTTTAGTGCGGCAGCTCAGCTACCCTGGCTACCCAGTAAGGCCCGTCCCCATCGTCCCATTGTTCCAGGATCACGGCATAAGGCAGCTTTGCGTAGTATTCGCCGGCTTTCTTGATTTTCCTTGCAACAGCCATTGGCGGACTGGTCTCCCTATAAACTATTTACAATATCAAGCAAGTCTTCGCCCCGCCGTGGTGCGCCCCACCCCGGCACGTGCAACGTGCCACTACGCCCCACCCAGGCACGGGCCAGCTTGAGTGCGCCCTGATGTGATTGCTTCGTCCGCCTCGGGCGGGACTGGCAATGACGGACTGCTACTTATACAGGACCATCATGGGCAGGGGGATGCGCAGGCGGATGGCGCCTTCGGCCGGGCATTCGTAGACGCAGGAGTTGCAGTGCCAGCATTCGTCCGGGTAGCGGACCACCGGAACTTCGGCGGGGTCCGAGCCGTAAAAGACATCTTCAGGGCAAAGCTCGGCGCATTTGCCGCAGATGGTGCATTTCTTGGAATCGATTATGGGCGGCATGTTACCTCCACTCGAAGCGGGGCGCCCCGCTCACGTTCTTGACGGTAAGGGTCTTGTTGAGGAAGGGATTGGTCATGGGATGGTCGGCGCGCACGTGCCGCCCCCGGGTCTCTTTCCGCTCCCTGGCCGCCAGCATGACCAGCTTTCCCATCTCTACCAGGTTGAACACCTCCAGGCAGCGGGCCAGCTCATGGGCGTCCCGGGCGATGATGGTCGCCGTGGCTTTCTCGTTCAGCCGCTCCAGGTAGCTGATTCCGGCATCGAGCATGCTCTCCGAACGCACGCTGCCGGCATAGTCGGACATTATCTGCTGCAGGGCGATGGTGACCTCCTTGAAGTCGGGCCCTTCCTGCCGGCGGCGGATGCCGGCGAACAGGCCTGCCCTCTTCTCGATTTCCGGGGCCAGCTCAAGCTCCGCCGCGCCGTCCGCAGGGCGGGCCCGCCCGGCGGCCATTTCCCCGGCGATCCGGCCGAAGACGGCGGCGTGCGAAATGTTGGACCCCACCTCGTCGCCGGCGGCGTACAGGCCGGGCACCGCGGTCTCTCCATGGTCGTCAACACGGATTTTGCCGCCGCTGCCCCAGTTGTAGGTGGCAAATTCAACCGGGTTGCGGCGCACGTCGGCGCCCTCTTCCTTTATGTGGTTGAACAGGGCATCGAGCCCCTCGTGGGAGGTCCAGTGCATGAAATAGTCGTAGTCCTCCTCGGAAATGCCCCGGCAGTCCATGTAGGTGGGGCCCTTCCCTGTTCGGGCATTGTCGGCGAAGATGGTCTTGTTTATCTCGGCGGTAAGGTCGCCGTATTTGCCTTCGGGACGGGTGACGAAGGGGCCCAGGGCCCTGCCCTGCGGGTCGCGGACGACGCCCACCCAGGTGCCCTGCCCGGCGCGGGCAAAATATTTGGGGCCGCAGTGGACGCGCAGCACTTCCAGGTCGCACAGCTCTGCCCCGGCGCGGTAGGCCATGATGCGGCCGTCGCCGCTGAGGGCCAGGGGATGGCTGTGATTGGCGAACCAGCCCGGGGTGCTTTCGGCGTAAAGCCGGGTCACGCCCCCGGTGCCCAGGATGACGCTGCGGGCGTGGAAGACGACCAGTTTGTCCTGCCTGGTATCGATGCCCAGGGCGGCAAAGGCCCCGTCGCCATGGAACAGGTCGAAGACCATCACCCGGTTGACTACCGCCGCTCCCCGCTTCAGCGCCTGTTCGGTGAGCACCGCCTTCTGTCTCTTGCCTTCGTACCTGAGGTGAATCAGGGGCTGGCCCGGGACGGCATGTCCCCCGAACTCCCATTTGCCGAGGTATTTCATGGGGATGCCCCAGCTATCCCACAGCCGGACCATGTCGAAGGAGAGTCCCAGGTAGGTCCGGGTGCGCGTCCGGCCCATGGAATGGAAGCCTTCGGCGAGCTGGGTCTCCATGATGGCCGACTGTATGAAGGCCTCAAGGCTGGCCCCGTGGACTTCGGGAATATAGCACAGGAAATGGTCGTTGCCGGCGCCGGCCTTGCCGCTGTGGAGGGTATGGCCTTTTTCGGCGATAACCACGCTGGCGCCCAGCTCACGGGCGCGGATGGCGGCCATCAACCCGGCGATGCCGCCGCCGATGCACAGCACGTCGGTTTTTATGACTGTTTGTTCCATGATACCTGCCTGAACTTTTCTTTAACCGCAGTTAAAGATCAACAATGGCCGTAGAACTCAATAACCCAATAACCGTTCAGTCCTTTACCTGCACCCATTCGGTGACGGTGCGGTCGCCGTCCTTTTTGCAGACCAGGACCTTGTTGCCCAGGGCGGGGTTGGTGAAGGGATAGTCCTGCCGGACAAAGCTGCCCCGCGTCTCCTTTCTTTCCAGGGAGGCGGCGAACACAAGCTGGCCGATGTCCAGGAGGTTCAGCACCTCCAGGCAGCGCACCAACTCGTGCCCGTCCCGGGCCTGCAACCCGGCCAGGGCCTTTTCTTTCAGACGCGCCAGGTAGGTCCGTCCCGCTTCCAGCATCGTCTCCGAGCGCACCGGCCCGGCATAGTCATTCATAAGCTGTTCCAGGGCGGCGTTGACTTCCTGCCAGGTGATGCCGTCCTTCGGGCTTTGCAGCCGGGCCAGCCGGGCCTTCTGCGAGTCTATGCCGGCGCGCGTTCCGGCGCTGTCAAACCGGGCGTCGCCGGCCTGTTTGGCGTATCCGGCGGCATTCTCTCCGGCGATCCAGCCGAACACCGCCGCCCCCGAGATGCCCGAGGCGATGCCTGAATATTCATCGCCCGCGGTATACAGGCCGGGTAGCGAAGTCTCGCCCCTGGCATTATATCTGACGCCCGCTCTGGTAGTCAGTTCGTAGGTCATGAACTCGACGGGATTCCGGCGCAGCTCGATGTTTTCCTCGGCCAGGTTGTTGAGCAGGGAGAGGTTTCCTTCGTGCCTGAGCCAGTACTCCATGGATTCCAGGTCGGCATCGGAGATTCCGCGGCAGTCCATGTACGCCGGGCCCCGGCCGGAGCGGCAGTATTCCTCGAAGAGGGAGGTATTGGAATTGGCCACGGGATCGCCATACTCCCTGGTGGGGCGGGTGACGAAAGGCCCCACCGGCCTTCCCTGGGGATCCCTGACCACGCCCACCCAGGAGCCTTTGCCGCAGCGGGCGAAATACTTCGGTCCCGCCCAGCGCTGGACCAGCTCGGCGTCCGCGATCCCGGCGCCGGCGCGGAAGGCCATGGCCCGGCCGTCGCCGGCCGAGGCGGGACAATGAGAACGGTTGAAGGGCCAGCCCGGGGTGGGACTCGGATACAAGCGGGTGGTCCAGCCGGTGCCGAGAAAAACGCTGCTGGCCTGAAAAACGACCAGCCGGTCGGTACGGGTATCGATGCCGATGGCCCCGCAGACCCCATGTTCGCCGCGCAACAGGTCGAACACCGCCACCCGGTTGACTATCTCGGCGCCCCGCTTCCGGGCTTCCCGGGTGAGGACCGGCTTCTGCTCCAGTCCCGAATATTTCATCAGGGTGAACATCTTGCCCGGGAACGTCTGCCCGGCGAAATACCACTTGCCGTGGTGCTTCATAGGGATGCCCCACCTGTCCCACAACTGGACAATGTCAAAGGACTTCTCCATCCAGGCCTGGACCATGCCCGCCGGCCGGGGTCCTGCGCCGGGGGCGTTGCTGATCTCATTGACGATGGGCCTGATGTCCGGCCCGTGGTACTCCGGGATATAGCAGCGAAAATGGTCGTTGCCCATGCCGCCGCAGCCGCTGCGCAGGGTGTTGCCCTTTTCCGCCACCACCACCCGGGCGCCGAGCTCAGCCGCCCGTATCGCGGCCATCAGGCCGGCGATGCCGCCGCCGATGCACAACACATCGCTTTTTATTACTGTCTGTTCCATAATGCCTGCTTGAATTTTCTTTTAACCGCGAAGGGCGCAGAAGATCACGTAGCGGCACGGCGCGCCGTGCCTGGGGCCAGGGTAGGGCAACCCACGAACCCAATAACTCAATGAACCAAATAAACCCGCGGGCGAACACACCGGTTCGCCCCTACCGCTAAAAAAGGCTGTTACTTGCCGCTTTGCATATGGGCATCGACTATTTGTTTCCACACCGGCGTCATTTTATTGCTGTACAGGTACATCTCCTCATCCCTGACCACCACCTTTTCGTCAGCGTCGGCGAACTTGGTCGGCGGTATCCCTTCGCTGCTGATGTCCACCCGCATGCTGGGGTTGCCCACCGCCTGGGCGAAGATGGTCTGCCCTTCCTTGCTCAGCAGCCAGTTGACGAATAACAGGGCGGCGTTTGGATGGGGTGGCCTGGTAGGCACTCCCAGGACGCCGCCGCCGGTATGTCCCAGGAGGCTGCCTTCGGCCAGCTTGATGGTGGTTACCGGGGCGCCCGCCTTGATGAAGGTGACCACGTCTTCCGGGTCTATCCCGAGGGCCAGGGCATGCTTGCCGTGGGCCAGCCATTCGGCCTGCTGGCGGGTATCCTTGGTGACCACCGCCTGTTGCTGCCTCAGCAGGTCAACCAGGAGCTGTTTCGTTTTTTCCTCGCCCAGCACGTTTCCGGCCAGAAAAGCAAAGTAGGAATTGGCCGAGCCGCTGAGAGAAGGATCGTTCAGGCTCACCTTGCCTTTCCACTTTGGCGCCAGGATATCCATCGCCGTCTTGATCTCTCCGGCCTTTACCAGGTCGGTATTTATTCCGATGAAACGCTGGTTGCTGCCGATAAAGACCAGGACGCTGCCTTTCCCATCGACTATGGGAAGCTTGCCGCCCTTCCACGCCGCCGGGTCCAGTACTTCGGGCAACACCAGGCTGTTGCCGACGGGCTCAAGGATATCGTAGTCCCTGATGGTAAACATATTGGTGGCGCCGGAGATCACCATGTCCGCCAGGAACAACCCGGCCTGCCGCTCGCTGCGGAGCTTGTTGGTCAGCTCGGCGCCCCGGCCGACGACAAACTCGGTCTCGATCCCGTACTTTTCTTTGAAGATTTTCTGCACTATCGCCCGGGCATCGCCGCCAAACCCGGCATACAGGCGCAGTTGGCCCTCTTTTTTCGCGCCGGCGGTGATGTTGTCCCATTTTACCTGCCACTCGGCCCGCGCCGGCGCGGCGGCGCCGGTTGGTCTGGCCGGCGGCGGCAAAGCCGGTTCGGGGCTGGTGCAGCCGGTGACCAGTACCGCCAACAGAAGGGCGCCGGACAGCCAGGTAAACGCTTTCATTGGACATCTCCCTTCGCTCTGTAATTTGAGCACGCAAACGACGCCTTATGATAGTGAAAGCTATTGCCGTTGTCAACGCCGGCGATATATAATAGCCTTCCGCCTGTGGTACCGGTTACTTCAAAGAAACGCGAGGTCGCCCATGTCCCCCAAAAGCAACCTGCAGTTGATCTGGGAACTGGTCAACAAGAAGTCCCTCCTCCACGGGGAGTTCATCCTGGCTTCGGGGCAGAAGAGCAACTTCTACATCGACGCCAAGAGGACCACCCTGGACCCCGAGGGCGCTTATCTTGTAGGCAAAGAGATATTCGAACTGGTCCGCGACCTGGACATCGTGGCCATCGGAGGCCCGTCCATCGGGGCCGACCCCATCGTCACCGCGGTGGCCATCGCCAGCTACCAGGCGGGCAAGCCCATCCCCGCCTTCATCGTCCGGGAAAGCAAAAAGGAGCACGGCACACAGCAGCAGATCTTCGGCAAGGCGCTGGGCAAGGGCGACAGGGTGGTGATGGTGGATGACGTAGTAACCACCGGCGGGTCGGTGCTCAAGGCCATGGAAGCGGTGGAGGCCGCCGGCTGCAAGGTGGTCCGGGTGATGACGTTGCTGGACCGGCACCAGGGCGGTTCACAACTATTCAAGGACAGGGGTTACGACTTCCATGCGCTGCTTCATGCCAGCCCGAAGGGGGAGATCACCATCGAATCGCCGGTTAACCGCGAATGAACGCGAATGGACGCAAATAGAAGACAGAAGATAGAAGACAGGAGACAGGAGCCAGAATCCCCTCTGGTTCCCCTTTTGGTTGAATCTTCTTCTTAAATCTTGAATCTTGGGTCTTAATTCGCTTGCGCGGCTCCCCTATGCAAGCAGCTTTTGTATCTGGTATGATATCCCTGTATCCCGATCTTCTTTTTGAGGCGAAATCATGGATATTATCGAGGCCATCCGCACCCGCCGCACCATTAAAGACTTCGCTGAAACACCGGTCGCCAAGGAAATCCTCTTAGAGGTCATTGATGCCGCCCGTTATTCGCCAACCGGCGGCAACAAGAACTCCTGGCGGTTTATCCTCATAACCAGCAGGAGGACCCTAGACAGCCTCGGCGAGACCCATCCCCACTGTCGCTGGTTCCATCTCGCCCAGGCCGGCATTGCCCTGGTGATAAATCCGATATCAACCCGGTTCTGGCTGGAGGACTGCTGCGTTGTAGCCCACACCATCTGGATGGCGGCCCACGAAAAGGGTCTCGGATTGGCCTGGGCGGCCATGTACCAGGCCGATGACCGGGAAGAAAGCGAGCGAAGGCAGCGGTACGTCCGCCGGATGCTGGGCATCCCTGCGGGCATCCAGGTGCCTATCGTCCTGGGACTCGGCTACCCGAAAGCGACTCCGCCCACCAAAAAGCGCCCCGGTGTGGAAGAGCTAATCCTGTGGGAAAGCTATACACCCAGGTAGAAAAATCCGAAAACCGAATAACGAAATACTAAACAAGCACCCATGCCCGCTTGCAGCGGGCGCCATGAAGGATGAAAATGGCCTATCATCACGAGGAGGCCCGGTTCACCTCCCCCTTTCGCAAAAGGGGGATACAGGGGGATTTTGCTTGTTTCTTAAATCCCCCTTAGTCCCCCTTTTTCAAAGGGGGAGATGGCGACATTTTCTGAGCAAGCTCGAATAACCGAAGCATTAATGTTCAAAACGACGCGCCCCACAGTCCACAGCTTTGGTCATTTGGAATTCGGATTTCGGATTTCAACTTTTGCTGCAGAAATAGCTTCGGAGCAGCCACAGCACCGCAGCTCCGGTTACTACCAGCCGGGACAGGAAGGGAAGAAGATATTGTCCCGATATCGAATCGACCTGCGGAAAGAAGGCCGCGGTGAGCGCAGCCTCGAGGTCCATGGCGGCGACCGTATCCCCGGCCGGGGCCGGCAGAACACCAAGTCCCTCTAACGGGATGTAGACGAAGCCGATTACGGCGATGAGTCCGAAAGCGACGAGGACCCACCTTTGCAGCGTGGCCACCCGCTCCCGGTCTACTATTTCTTGTCGTTGAAGGGGTATTTGTCTCATTCGGTCCTCCCTTTACATCTATAAAAACGGAGAACCCTCGATGATGTTACAAATTCTAAGTCTCACAGGCAGGGCCGCCTGTGGTACCGCGCATGAAAGGATGAAAACGATGTCTCACAGGCGAGGACGCCTGTGGTACCGGTTGTTGACCAAAACGATGTCTCACAGGCGAGGACGCCTGTGGTACCGGTTGTTTAGTGTTTCGGATTTATTGACGCTACGATTCCCTGTTTGACGGCCTTAATAGCCAGCTCGGTGCGGGTCTGGGCATGCAGCTTCGAGAGGATGTTGCTCAGGTGGGCGCTGACGGTCTTTTCCGCCAGCCCGAGGTTTCTGGCTATGACCGAATTGCGGTGGCCCAGCACCACTTGCTCCAGCACCTGGCGCTCCCGGGGCGTCAGTTTTTCCGGTTTTTCCGGCTTCCTGTTCCCCAGAGCCAGGAGGATGCGCGTCGCCAGGGCCGGAGTGAAGGCGGCCTCGCCGTTTGCCGCCTGTCTTACCAGGTCAAAAACATCGCCTGATGCCATGTTCTTCACTATGTAACCGTTGGCGCCCGATTTCACCGCCTCGAAAACATCATTTTCCTCTTCGGATACGGTCAGAATGACGACATGGACCTCCGGACACTCTTGTTTGATGAGCCGGGTCGCTTCCAGGCCGCCCATGCCGGGCATCCGGAGGTCCATCAGCACCAGTTGAGGCGCCAGCTCCCGGGTCAGTCTTACCGCTTCCTGCCCGTCGCGGGCCAGGCCGACCACGGTGAAGCCGGGCGTAGACCGCAGCAGGGCGCGAAGCCCGTCGCGGAATACGGGATGGTCGTCGACGATCAGTATCTTTATTGGCATTTTCTAATCTACCTTTTCACATGGCAATTCTAGGGTAACCGATGTCCCGAGGCCGCGGGCCGAGGAGACGAGCAGCCGGCCCCCGGCAATTTCAGCGCGCTCCCGCATAATTTCTAGCCCGAGGTGGTCCGGGCTGTTGACCAGGGCGGGGTCAAACCCTTCTCCGTCATCCCGGAATATGATTCGCACCCGGTTTCCGCTGGCGCGTGCGGTGACCGATAGCATCTTTGCCCGGGCATGCCTGGCTATGTTGTTCAAACACTCCTGGATGATGCGCACCGACTGCACTTCGGCCTCCGGGGCAAGCTTGATCTGTCCGGCGTGCTGCTGGATGTCCAGGTTGAGCGAGATGCCTGCCTGCAGGGCAAACTGGCGGGTAAAATCCTCCAGGGCGGCAAAGAACTGCCGGTCTTCCCAGGGACGCAGCCGCAGGCCGGTGATGAACTGCCGGAGATCGAGAAAGGCGTGGCCGGTCCTGGCCCGCAGCTGGTCCAGTTCCTCCCGGGCCTCCGCCGTCCGGTCCTGGGCCAGCAGTTGTGAAGCCGCCGAGGCCAGGGCGCCAATGCCGCCCAGCGATTGCGACAGGTCGTCGTGCAGCTCCCGGGAAAGACGTTCACGTTCTTCCAGTGCGGAAAGGGCGGCCAGGCGTTTGCCATCGGCTACCAGCCTGGCCCGGAGCCGGCTGATGGCCACAATCATTGCCATCGCCAGCAAGGCAAAGGCCCGGTTGATGAAGACAAAATGCAGCGGCACGTGGCTGGGAGGCGAAAGCACCGCCCCGATGACAATGAGGATGGCGCAGAGAGCGGCCACCTGCAGGGTGCGGGAGGCGGGAAGGAACCACAGGGTAAGACCCGCCGGGACCACGTAAAGCACGCCTCCGGCAACGCCGAGGGGAAGCTGAAGGTCGATAACGAAGGCTAAGGGGATCAGGAGAAGGACGGCGACAACTCCCCACACACCTCTGGCGCTGCTAGTAGCATTGCCGGAGAGCCAGTCTGGAGTTTTGGTCAAGGGTATCATTGAATTGCCATGGCAGGGAGAATCCACTCGATCCGGCGAATTCTCTTCCGGCCAATGCAAGCGTCTGCGGCTACGCAATGGAAGCAGCTTCTAACCGGCTCAGCCACCTAATAGTATAGTTTTTCCAGACCGCGGCGACAAATCCGGCAGACAATGGAATTCAACGAGAGGTCGTCCGTGGCCTTGACCGGGCCGGCTAAGAGCGGGGGGTAAAGTGAGCGGAGAAGTTTTTGGAAACATTGCCGATCAGTCCGGTAAGGGTGACCAGCCAGGCGACCATGGCAATGTAAAAGAACACCTGTGATACCGGGCTGAGAAACGGCAACTGGTTGACATTGGCTAACTGGACTGTAGCCGTAGTGTACATGCCCAGGGGGAAAACGGCGCCCCAGTATAACGGGCTGTAGGCAACGGGAAGTTTTTTATAGAGATGGCGCCAGATACCGAGGACGATGAGCATGGGAATCCACCAGGTGCCGGTGGCCCAGAAAAACATGGTGAAGCCCTTGAGAAAAGCCGAAATGTCCTGAAGAAAAGCGAAATATGGCACGTTGGCAATGAGAATGGTGCCGCTCAGCGTGGAGATGGCCACTGCCCCCATGTTGATCCAGTAGGGGGGAGTCAAATCCTGGGGCGAGAACTTGAAAAAGCAGTAACGATAGAAGATCAGGGAAATAATCCAGATATAGAGCATACCACCGAAAAGCCACATCGCCAGGGAAAGAAACAATATTTGTTCCTGGTATATGCCGACTTGCCTGGCGAGCAGACCACTGGAAGCAGCGATGGATTGAGTAGCCACCACGGCGGTCAGCCATCCGCCATTGATTCCCTGGTCGATGGAGGGCTTGGTTTCCTTGACAATTAGAGCGGTCATGATGGTGTAGATCAGGCCCAACCATAAGAAAGAAGCCACCATCCAGAGCACAATGGCGGCGCGGTAGTTCTGTCCTATCAGGGCAAACTGAGTGCTCAGCACGCTGGTGCCGGCTACCAGGGTAAAGAACCCGGGGCCGATGCTATGGTCCGAAAGGTCGGCAAGGAAGTTTTTGGGGAAATAGATCACCCGGAGCAGCGTCAAGGCCCAAAGGCCGGCGAAAGCGACGATGTTGACGAAGAACAGCGCGCGGGAAATCAAGCCCATGCCGAGGAGATGACCGGCGATGGAGATGATGCCTGTGGCCATAACCAGGGCGAAGTAGGATGGGTGCAGGCCCCGGGCCGCCGCCAGCATCATGGCCCAGAGACGCCCCGGGACCATTTCGGCGCGACCGAGGGCCCTGCCGGACGCCGGGCGCAGGACATCCACCGGCAGCAGAGGTGTTTGGCGTTCTTTGTTGACGACTTCCATTGGCGCCTTTCTTGAATACCAGTTTACGACGGATATTGACGCCCGGGTTCGGTGCGCAGCACCCACAACAAGACAGCCCCGGCCACTATAAGAGCAGAGAGGAACGGAATCACATACCGGCCCGATATGAAATCAGTTTGCAGGACATAACCGGCCCCCAGTTCTCCCTCCAGGGTCATGGCTGCCGCAGGGTCGCCCGCAGGAATCTCGGGGATCATGAACCCGTGGAAAGGAAAGTAGCTCAGGCTTACTACGAGCAGTATGGCGGCTATTCCCAGGCCTACGGCCAGTACCCCCTTCTTTATTATGGACAGGTCCTCGGCATCGCCCAGAAGACCGGCTTGCGGTTCGCAATGCTCTTGTCTCATGTGCCCTCCCAGGTTTGCTGTGAATTGGCTGCGTTGATATCAGTTATAGTTTAGGCGGAATTGCGCTGGAAGGGAACATTCGAATGGCGGGGGTTGTGACGCGATAAATGGAGGGTAGATCAGCCGGTAGTAAGGAGGGCTAGAATGGCTGGCTAAATGATCAGGTGGAGCCAGATGTCCGGCCAGGTCCAGATACGAGACGTTGCCGGAGCGCCTTCACCACCACTTCAGTTCGCGTGTGGGCATGTAGCTTAGACAGGATGTTACTCAGATGGAAGCGGACGGTGGCCTCGGTCAAGCCCAGATTCCGGGCGATAACCGAGTTGCGATGCCCGAGTACGAGCTCCTCCAGGACCTGGCGCTCGCGGACAGTGAGCTTTTCGGTCTTTTCTGTTCGTTGACCGCCCAGGGCCAGAAGGGCCCGAGCGGCCAGGGCAGGAGTGAATGCCGCTTCGCCGGTAGCGGCGGCGATTATGAGGTCAAGCACATCGCGGGAGGCGAGGTTCTTCACGATGTAGCCCTGGGCCCCGGCGCGCACCGCTTCGAACAGGTCTTCTTCGTCCTCGGATACGGTAAGAATCACTATGCGAATCCCCGGGAATTCCCGGCGGATGGCCCGGGTGGCTTCGAGGCCACCCATGTGCGGCATGCGGATGTCCATCAATACCAGGTCAGGCTTGAGGCGCTCCACCATGGCCAGCCCTTCCTCGCCGTGGCGTGCTTCACCGACTACCTGAAGGTCATCCCTGGTGTTCAGCAGGGTGCGCAGCCCATCGCGGAATACAGGATGATCATCGATCATTAAGATTCTGATGGGCATCATCCCCTCCTTTGACAAGGCAGCGCCAGGGTAATTGAAGTTCCGTCGCCGGGTGAGGAAGCCACCTCCAGGCGCCCTCCGGCCAGTTCGGCACGTTCCCGCATTATCTGCAGCCCCAGATGATCGGACGGGTTGACCACTGACGGGTCAAACCCCTGCCCGTCGTCTTGAAACACGATATTGATAAACCCGCCGTTGGGCCGGACCCTGATGGAAAGATTCCTGGCGCGGGCATGCCTGGTGGTGTTGGTCAACGCCTCCTGGGCAATGCGGATTGCCTGCACTTCGGCAAGCGGCGTCACCTGGCAGGCCTCGGTATCTTTGGGAACGTCGAGCTGCAGGCCCAGTCCGGACCGTTCGGCAAAATGCCGGGCGAAGTCCTGGACGGCAGAAAGGAACTGGTGGTCTTCCGACGGTCGCACCCTCAAGCCAGTGATGAACTGGCGCAGGCCCAGGAAGGCCTCTCCCGCTGCATCGCGGAGGCGGTCCAACCCCACCTGGGCATCCCGATACCGGCCCTGGGCGAGCAGTTCGGAGGTGGCTGAGGCGAGGGCGCCAATCGCAGCCACTGACTGCGATAGATCGTCATGCAACTCCCGTGACAGCCGTTCCCTTTCCCCGAGGGCCGCCAGGGCGGCGTTTTGTTCGATGAGCTTGCGGCGCAAATGGCTTATGCCAACCACCATGCCGATTGCCAGCAGCGCGTACGCCCGGTTGATGACAACGAAATATGGCGGCACCTGGCTCTCGGGTTTGAGGATCGGGTCAAGAACAATCAGGACCGCCGAACCAGCAGCCACCAGCAAGGTATAAAGGGGGTTGACGAACCATAAGGTCAATGCCACCGGCACTACGTAGGGCACACCGCCGGCAATCCCCAGAGGTAGCTTGATATCGGCAATGAAGACGGCCGCGGCCACCAGCAGGATGAGCGCCGACAGCAGCCGCGCCCTTTTCTTCCCGGGGATGGCCATTTCAATTATTCGAGACCGGATCGTCATGAACTCATTATAGCATTCCGGCAACAGCAGCCGCCCACCTGCCCGTGGTGAGAGCCCGACGCAATGGTCCCGGCTTATTTGCCGCTAACCGGGTTCGGCAAGGGCTGGGTCTGGTTCCTGCCGGGCGTGCCGGGCTTCCGAGGCTCTCTCGCCGCTGGCGAAGAAGGATATGGCAAAGGCAATCGCCGCCAGGTACGCCGCTGCCGTGACTGGAATGAGAATTCCCAGGCTCTGAGGTAGAAGGAGGGCGATAGCTGCCGCAGCCCCGGGAAAAAGTCCAAGGAATATGGCAGCGATAGCCAGACCTTTAAGCGCATTTGCGCCCAGCAGCGCATAACTGCCGGTGTTAGCGGCTCGGGTGGACGGTCCGCTATGCTTGCCTGAAGCAGAAGCAGACAGGACCGGAAGTCCTCCGGAAAACCAGTAGAGCATGCCGACCACGAACATGCCGCCAACGATGTTTCCCAGCACTACGGGTACCAGGTTGTTGAGCAAGAACTGGCTCCAACTTACACTGGCGCCGGCAAAGATAGCCGCCGGAAAAAGGAACATATTTACTACGCTGTGTTCCAGGCCCAGGGCAAAGAAAGCGAAAGTAGGGAACCATATTAGTAGAAATTTGGCCGCGGGGTCCTTGACCCGGTAGGCCTGCCAGACCGCCAGGTCAACCAGCCAGATGCAAAGGAAGCCGCGCCAGAAAGCCTCTGTCGGCGTCAAACTCGCCTTGGTGATCGCTATCTTGGTGACCATGCGGATCCAGTCCTCCCCCCAGCCGGCCCCGGTGAGAACATGGGCCCCGTTTATTATTATCGCCGCCAACAGGAATGATCCCAGGAAATTGCCGGCATAGCTTACCGCCCAGTTGGACAGGACATTTCGCCAGCGGACGCAGGAAGTCATTGCTCCAAGGGGAGTAGTTAGATAATTACCCGTGGATAGCTCGGCGATAGCCATGACGATGGCGATGAGGCCCACCGGGAACACGGCGCCCATTACCAGCTTCTGGAGGCTTGGCGATTCAATGCTGGCGCTGACAGCGAAGGCCAATGTAGTAGCAAGGGCAAGGTAGGCTGCGGCTATCACGCTCAGAACCATGCCCTGGCCATAGTTCAACCGGCATTTTGTTTCGGCCGAGGAACTGGCCTCAGCGATGGTTTCCACAAGAGACGGATTGGCATGAAATTGCTGTGTCATGGTGTTCCTTGCGAACGGTGTGTTCGCCTCAGCAGGTTAGCCAGGAACAGCGAGGCAACGGTCAGCCCGATGAAAATAGCAAACCCGGTGGAGTAGCCCGGGCTGCCCTGTGTCCGGACAAACAAAGCCATCAGTGGCGGGATGGCGAAGCCGCCAAAGGCGCCCAGCCCGCCCACCCAACCGGACGCGCCGCCGACCGCCTGCTTGACTTCCTGGGGGACCAGCTTGAAAACGGCGGCGTTGCCGACACCCATCCCGGCGCCCATGAGTAGCTCTCCTGCCAGGGACATAGCAAAGCCGCGGGACAATGTCATAACTATTGACCCCAGGAGCAACGCGGTGAGTGCGATCAAGGTGGTCTTTTCGCCACCGAGACGGTCGGCCAGTGACCCTCCGGGAACACGAATAACGGAGGCCAGCAGCGAAAAGGCAGCGGTCAGCCCCCCGGCCATGGCTAATGTCTGACCATAAAGGGAGATCCAGTAGGTAGGTAGCCATGCGGTAAGGGCGATGAAACCGCCAAAGGTAGTGAAATAGATAAAGACCAGCACCCAGGTTTTCCAGATCCTGGCGGCGGATGCCAGGCCCTGCCTGGCATTGCCTCTGGGGAAAAGCTCCTGTCCCATATCGCAAGCCTGCCGCCGCGCCTCGGGGAGAGCTACTCCATTCCTGACAAGTTGAAAATAGCAGGCATCACGGCCGGTAGCTAGGTAAACAGCGATACCGGCGGCGAGGAATAATAGCCACACCAGGTAAGAGGCCTGCAGCCCCCAGTTAGCCAGGGCAAATGGAACCAGAAGGGAAAAAAGGCCCGGGGCAACGTTGCCTGCCCCGGCGTATATGCCCAGCGCCGACCCCTGCTTCTTTTGGGGAAACCAGTAAGAGACCTGGCCGACCCCCACCGAAAAAGTGGCGATGCCGCAGCCGCAGAGCATCCCAAGTAGCAGCAGTAGCGGGTAGTGGGCCGGAGTGAGGCCGTCAGGATAAAGGAAGTAAACAAAGGTGAACAAAGATGCCATGCCCAGAAGGGAAAGAAACAAGAGAATGAGGAATGGTTTTCTGCCGCCGGTGCTGTCAACCCATGCGCCGAAGGGAATGCGCAGCAGTGAGCCCGAGAGGGCGGGTATGGCCACCAGCAGCCCCATGCTCATCGGGCTGAGGGCCATAACCTCTTTGAACCGGTTAGCCGTGGGGCCGAAAAGGGCCACCGCGGCAAAGCCTACAAAAAAACCGGCCGTGGAGCTAACGAGGCAGCTTCGGGCTTTTCCCTTGATTTTGAGACGTTCTACCGCCAGCGGAACAGATTCGTACAACGTGGTCATCGTTGATTAAGCCGTCGGAAGTTCCAGATCACCACCTGATAGGGGCGCCAGAAATAGGCCACCGGTATGGAAAGCATGTGCACCATCCGGGTGAAGGGCCACAGCGCCAGCAGCACCATGGAATTGGCGGCATGAATTTTGACCAGCAAAGACAGCGGCGCGATGTAGTCCAGGTTGGGAGACAGGGTCGCCAGGGAGCGCAGGTAGGGCGAAGCAGTCTGGACAAACCAGGACGAGCCCCAGCGCAAGCTTAACGCCACGGCGATGCCGGAAACCACCTGGATAGCCAGCACGACGATCAGGGCCACGTCCATGGTTGAGGTCATCTTGCGGACCCGCGGGTTGGAGATGCGTCTCCAAATGAGCACGGAAAGGCCCCAGGCCAGCAAAAGCCCCAGGGCCAGGGCGGTGCCCTCCAGGATGTAGAGGCGCACCGGCACGCTGTTGAAAGCCTTGATGCCGGCGGGAAAAAAGACCCCGATAAGATGTCCTATCAGGATGAAGATAATGCCGAAGTGCCAGGGTCCGGACCCCCAGAACAACTGGCGGTTCTCCAGGAACTGGGAGGATATGCTGGAAAAGGAAAACTGGTTGGTCAGGTAACGCCACAACAGGCCGACAACGGCTACCACCGCCGCCAGGTAAGGGAAAATCACGAAAAAGAAAAATTCAAGCATTTTGGGTGCCTCCGGTTTTGGGCATATTCTTCGAGGCCTTTTCCAGCGACAATCGCAGCGACCGGACCACGGCGCCATAAGGATTTGCCTCTTTGCGCAGCTCGCCTTCAATTTTTTCCAGGTTTGGCAGTATGCACTCCATGACTAACGGGGCTACGAATCCGTAGTCCCGGGCTACCGATAAGAAGCGGAGCATGACGCAAAGGTGGTCGGCCAGCTCGCCGCCGGAGGACAGGCCCACGGAGCGGTAAGCTTCCTCCAGCCTGGCCATGAACTCGTTCCGCTTGGGCGTATCGCGGAACAGGTGGTAGCCGAAGTAAAGGGTGGCGGCGGGGGTGACATCGAAGGTCTGGGTGTAGAGTTCTTCCAGTTCGGCCGTGCTATGTTCCTGCACGAACGCGGCAAAGGGTTTCAGGGCTGCCCCGGCATCAGGCAAGAAAGCCTCAAGCTGGCGGGCGAAGCTTTCCACGGCTTCCGCCAGGGAAGGCACCGGGTAGTCGAGCACGGCGGCCGATAACTTGCAGATTTGTCTGGTTTCTTCAGAAAGCATCTTGGTCAATTTGAGAGCGGGCCAGCGGCCCGCGGCTACGGATCCGGCACGGCGTGCCGTGCCGCTACTGTCTACTGTCTACTGTCTACTACGTCGGGCACGGCGCGCCGTGCCGCTACGGTCCCCTCTGCGGCGTCCGGCTCAGGCCGAACCCGCCGTGGGTCTTTTGTCTTATTGGCGGTTGCAGCGCCTCGATGATCGTCTCCCGGTGATACGGCGGCAGGACAAAGCGGTCTTCGAACCGGGGGATAGCGGTCAACCGGGCTATTTGCTCCGCCTCCTGCGGGCTGCAACCGGCCGCGTCCAGGGCGGCCCTGGCCTGCTGCTGACTGATATTGCCTGCATGCCTCGCCTGCTGGTAGCCGCGGACCGCCGCCAGTTTGGTCAACGCTTTCTTGACCATTTCCTCGTTGCCGGCGGAGAACAGGCGGGCCAGGTATTTCAGGGGCACCCGGGAAGCCTCGAGTTTGCCGAAGAATTCGCTGCTGGCGATCTCGTAACCGCCCTGCCCCAACGAGGCGAGCACCGGCAGTAGCGGCGGGACGTAAAAGAGGTTGGGCAGGGTGCGGAACTCGGCGTGGAGCGGAAGGGCCAGTCCCCATTCTTTGACAAACTTATAGACCGGCGACCTCCGGGCGGCGTTGATCCAGTCTTCGCTTATGCCGTTCTGCTTTGCCCCGGCGGCCACCGCCGGGTCCGCGGGGTCAAGGATAAGGCTGCGCTGGGCCTCTACCAGTCTATCTTCAGGGGCGCTGGCGACCTCACGTATTCGTTCGGCATCGTACAGCAGTAACCCGAGATAGCGGATCCGGCCTACGCAGGAGTGGAAACAGGCCGGCGCCTGCCCCGTCTCAAGGCGTGGAAAGCAGGCGATGCATTTCTCCGATTTGCCGGCCTTCCAGTTGAAGTAGGACTTCTTATAAGGGCAGCCGCTGACGCAGAACCGCCAGCCGCGGCATTTGTCCTGGCTTATCAGGACGATGCCGTCGTCGGCGCGCTTGTAAATGGCGCCGGAGGGACATACGGCCACGCAGCCCGGGTTGAGGCAGTGGTTGCATATGCGGGGCACATAAAAGAAGACCATCTGCTGGACTTGAAACAGCGCCTGTCGCTCGGCATCGGTCAGTTCCCTGAGATTGATATCATTCCGGGCATAGACCGAGGAGCCGCTGAGGTCATCATCCCAATTGGGGCCGGCCTCGATGTTCATATAATCGCCGGTCATTTTCGAGATCGCCCTGGCCGTCGGCGGGTCTTCGGCCTGGGGGGCGTTGGTCAGGGTCTCATATTTGTAAGTGAAGGGTTCGTAATAGTCATCGAGGCTGGGGAGGTAGGGGTTAAAGAACAGGTTGGTGAATACCCCCAGCCGGTGGCCGATCCTGGGCTTGAGGGAGTTGCCTTTGAGCTCCCAGCCTCCCCGGTACTTGTCCTGGTCCTCCCAGAGGGTGGGATATCCCGTCCCCGGTTTGGTCTCAACGTTGTTCCACCACATGTACTCGCAGCCGTCCCGCGAAGTCCATATGTTCTTGCAGGCAATGCTGCAGGTGTGGCAGCCGACACATTTGTCGAGATGGAATACTGATGAAATTTGGGCTCTAACGTCCATAGCTGGTTCCTTGGAGGATAGAAGACAGAAGACAGAAGACAGAAGACAGAAGAAGACAGAATCCCCTCCCTCCGTCTTTGTCCATCTTGAGTCTTAATCCAATCTCCACTTTCTGTTCTCTGTGTTCTCCGCGTCTCTGCGGTAAAACTTTATTCGCGTTAATTCGTGTTCATTCGTGGTTATAGAAGACAGAATGGGGGGAGGCGATTCTGTCTTCTGTCTTCCGTCTTCTTTCTTCTATTATTTGCTTCACCACTCGGGTTTCCCCACTAGCTTGCGTACCAGTATGTGCGTGTCCCGGTTCACCCCGGTAGGTCCCCAGTAATTGAAAGCATAGGTAAACTGGGCGTAGCCACCGGCCATCAAGACCGGCTTGAGCCGGACCCGGGTCAGGCTGTTGTGCCCGCCGCCGCGCCTCAGCCCGCGCAGGGGCGACTTGGGCACGGAGATGGTCCTTTCCGGCGAATGGTAAAGCAGGCACGTCCCCCTGGGAATCCTGGCGCTGATGACGGCGCGGGTCACCACCACTCCGTGGTCGTTAAATATCTCCAACCAGTCGTTATCTTTGACCTCTATGGCCCTGGCGTCCTCCTCGTTTATCCAGAATGGCTCTATGCCCCGGGAAAGGGTCAACATTATCTCGGTGTCGCCGTAGGTGGAATGGATGTGCCACTTGCCATGGGGGGTCAGGTACTTGAGCATGATGCTCTTGTTCTAAGTCTGAGTGCGGGCCAGGTCCCCGTAAGCCTGCGGCGTAGGATTAGCTTTATAGACCGGCAGGTTTTCGCCGAAGGCCAGGTAAAGCTCATGGTCGTGATAGAACTGCTGCCGGCCGGTGAGGGTGCGCCACGGTACCAGCCTTTCCACGTTCAGGCAGAAGGGCGAGTAGGCCCGCCCGTTATTGATCAGTCCCGACCAGCAGGGGCTGGTGAGCAGGCGGACGGGCTGCGACTGGAGGTCGGCAAAAGTAACTGTTTTACCCCGCAGGTCCTCGGCCAGGTCTGCCAGGGGGAGTCCCACCTTGTGTTCCTCGGCTTTGAAGGCTGCGTAGGCCGCCTCGCCGTTGGTCTCAGGGGCCAGGGCAAGAATCACATTGGCGGCATCCCGGACCTCGTCCAGCGAGGGGTACTTGTTGCCATTCCACTCCTGGGTGGGACGGGTCCTGACGATATCATCATAGAATTCCTTGATCCCCCAGCTAACTCCATGGGCGCCGATACCGTTTTGCCTGGCCGCCGGGCCGAAGGAAATAAACCGGTTGTAAAGGTTGCCATAGTCCCGTTCTATAACCCTGATGTGCGGCATGGTCTTGCCGGGGATAGGTTCGCACTGGCCTTTAGCCCAGTCTCTTATTTCCGGCTGGGCTAGTTCGTCAGCACTGTCATGGGCCAGGGGCGAGCAGATCACCTCTTTGGCCGGCAACTTGAAAGCCGATGGGGACAGTTCGCTGATTTTCTTGGCCAGGGACTTGAAGATATCCCAGTCGCTCCTGGACTCCCAGGCCGGCGATACGGCCTTTGACAGCGGGTGCATATAGGTGTGGAGGTCGGTGGAGTTGAGGTCGTCCTTTTCATACCAGGTAGCCGTGGGCAATATGATGTCGGAATACAGGGCGGTGGTATCCATGCGGAAATTGATGTCCACCACCAGGTCCATTTTGCCCTGGGGCGCCGGCGACCGCCACTGGACTTCGCTGACCTTCCCTTCGGCCTTCTCTTCGGCAATCTCGTTGGAAGAGGTGCCCATGAAATGCTTCAGGAAATATTCATGCCCTTTGGCGCTGGACATCAGGGCGTTGCCGCGCCAGATAATCCACAACCGCGGCCAGTTCTCGGGAGCGTCCGGGTCTTCCACCGCGAAGCGGAGTTTCTTTTCCTTGAGCTGGGCGACAACCCAGTTGACGATTTCGGCATCGGTCTTGGCGCCGGCCTTCAGGGCCTCCTCGACCAGCTCGAAGGAGTTGCGGTTGAACTGGGGGTAGAAGGGCAGCCAGCCGAGGCGGACCGCCTGGGCCTGAACATCCGTGGTGTGTGCCTTAGCCAGGCCGTTGACCAGGTACTGGTAATCGCCGAAGGGGCCTTCGTAGCGCCACTGGTCGGTGTGCATATAGTAGTAGGAGGGGGCATTCTGCAAACGTGGAGGTCCGGCCCAGTCGGTGGCAAAGGCGATGGACGCCCAGGGGGCCACCGCGGCCAGCTTTTCCTGGCCGACGTAATGGGCCAGGCCGCCCCCGTTCACGCCGACGGAGCCGGTGAGCATCAGGGCGGTTATGGCCGACCGGTAGATCAGGTTGTTGTGATACCAGTGATTGATGCCGGCCCCGATGATGATGGTGCATTTGCCGCCCGTCTTCTCGGCTGTGCCGGCGAACTCCCTGGCGAAGGTGATGAGTGTCTGGGCGCCGATCCCGGTGTACTTCTGTTGCCAGGCCGGCGTGTAGGGCCTGTCGTCATCATAAGTGGCCGGGTAGTCCCCGGGCAATCCCCGGGAAACTCCGAAGCGGGCCATCAACAGGTCAAATACCGTGGTTACCAGGATTTTGCCCTGTTCCGTCTGGATGTATTTGGCCGGCAGGCCGCGCAAAGAAAAAGACCGGGTGTCGAAATCGGTAAAGCTGGCCTGGAACACGCCGTCAGACTGGCCCAGGAAACTCAACTCCGGCTCCAGCTCGGAACCGTCAGCGCCATCCTTCATTTCCAGGTTCCATTTACCCGGGTCTTGCTTCGCCCAGCGGGCGCCGATGGCGCCTTTGGGCATCCTGGGCCGGCCCGATTTCTTATCAAACACCAGGAATTTCCAGCTTGCATTCTCGGTATCCCGGTATTCAGCGAGGGCGCCGGCGCGGACAAACTGGCCCGGCTGGTAATGGTCGCCCTTTTTCTCCAGGGCTACCAGGAACGGGCTGTCGGTGAATTTTTTCAGGTAATCGATGAAATAGGGCACCTGGCGGTCGACGTAGAACTCCTTGAGGATTACATGGTTGGCCGCCATCCAGAAGGCGCCGTCCTGTCCGGGGCCGACGGGAATCCAGGAGTCGGCATACTTGGCCACCTGGCTGAAATCGGGCGAGAGGACGGTGATCTTGGTCCCCTGGTACTTGGCCTCGGCCAGGAAATGGGCATCCGGGGTCCGCGTCATGTTGATGTTGGCGCCCATGGAGACTATGTACTTGGCGTTAAACCAGTCGGCGCTTTCGTGGACATCGGTCTGCTCTCCCCATATCTCCGGAGAAGCCGGCGGCAGGTCGCAGTACCAATCGTAAAAGCTAAGATTGATGCCGCCGAAAAGCTGCATCAGCCGCGACCCTCCGGCATAGCTTAGATAGGACATGGCCGGAATGGGTGAGAAACCGGCGATACGGTCGGGGCCGTACTTTTTCGCGGTATAAAGCATGGAAGCGGCTATGATTTCTTCGGCCTCGTTCCAGGAGGTGCGCCTCAGGCCGCCCTTTCCCCGGGCCTTTTGAAAAGCGCTCCGGGACTGCGGGTCCTCCACCACCGAGGCCCATGCCTTGATGGGGTCGCTGTGCTTTTGTTTGGCTGCCCGCCACAGGTCGGCCAGGGCGCCGCGAATATAGGGATATTTCACCCTGATCGGGCTGTACAGGTACCAGGAAAAGGATATGCCCCGCTGGCAACCTCGCGGTTCGTACGGGGGAAGGTCCTTATCGAAGTCGGGGTAGTCGGTGGCCTGCATCTCCCAGGTGACGATTCCGTTCTTGACGTACACCTGCCAGGAGCAGCCGCCGGTACAGTTCACCCCGTGGGTGCTGCGAACGATTTTGTCATACTGCCACCGGTTGCGGTAGAAGTCCTCCCATTTCCTTTGCTGGGGGCTGACGATATCCTGGATCCAGGTCATCTTCCGCCTCCGTTCACCAGGGGGCCACGGACGCCGGAAAGGCGGCCCCGCCACAGGAACTGAATCACCGCCAGGAAGGCCACCGCGCCGATGGCGCCGACGATGAAAATGGGGAACGGCGCCGAATGCGCGTTCTGGGCCGGCTCGCCGGATACGGCCAGGAAGGCTACCAGGTCGGCGATTTCATCCTCGGTGAGCGATCTGCCGGCATAAACGTCTTTCATGATGGAAAAAGGGGTGGTTTTCAAAGACGCAGTCAACGCCTGCTCGCCCATTTTGGGATAGACGCGGGTAAGGTCGACGGCCAGGGTCCCGCCGCCGAGGCCGGAAAAACCGGCAACGCTGTGACAGCTCAGACATGAGGCGCCGCCGTTCTTCAAGGGCATAGCGCCGGCGAAAATATTCCTGCCCGACTCCGGATTTCCCGCCAGTTTCGCCTGGACAGCGGTCTGCGCCGGCATTCCCGATAAGACAGCCGGTGAGGCAGGCGTCCCCGCAAGTGAGACATCCCCGGACCGGGATTCGATGTAGGCCAGGATATCCCGGGCCTGGTCTTCCGACACTCCCGGATTGGGCATGGGCAGGCCGTATTCTTTGACCAGTTGGGTGGCAATCGGGTCGCCCTGGGCAATGAGGCGGTCGGGAGCGGCGGTAAACTTGACCAGCCAGTCCTGGTCGCGGCGGGCGGTTATTCCTTTGAGGTCCGGGCCGACGGTCTTCCCGCCGCCGATGGTGTGACAGCCCTTGCATTTCTGGTCGAAAAGGGCCTGGCCCTTTTCGCCGGCGGCGCTGGCAGTGGGAACGGAAAAGATGACGGCCTCCCGGTACCACAGGCGGCCCTGCCTGTGAGAGTTGGTATCGCTGCCAGTGACGCTGTTAAGCTGGTCGGTGCTCGTGCCACTCCATGATGATAACGGCAGCAGAGTCAGATAAGCCAAAAAGCCGGCAATGGCTGTCGCGGCAGCGACCAGCGAAACCGAGTGTTGTCTTGTGGGCATATAGAGCCTTTCCCAGCATCGGCTAACCGGACTTGTCCTGCTGGTGGAACGGGCAACCGGGACCGGCGCCCTTGTGAATTGCTGTTGAAGGCGATTGTATCTTCAGGGCTGCCGGGTGTAAAGCGAAAAATGCGTTCCAGAACCGGTGATAAAAGAAATGTCACAGAAATTTAATAGCTGCCAAACGAAACTAGATGCCATTATAGAGGGAATGGGCGAGGAAATATGTCAAATATTTGACAGAAAATCGATCGCCGTCCCCTCTCCCTCGACGGGAGAGGGTCAGAGCCTGCCCTGAGCGAAGCCGAAGGGGTGAGGGTGACCCCCTCACCTTAATCCTCTCCCGCAGGGGGAGAGGAGACCGCGCGGGCAGTATTTTGGCAAGTTCTCGATTTGCTTCAATAATGAGGGATACTGCTTCCTTGAGGTTCTTGCGCGCCGATTCCAGGCTTCTGCCCTGGGAGTTGGCCCCGGGCAGTTCTTCGACAAAGGCAACCCACCACTTTCCCTCTTTTCTATAAACGGCGGTGAAACGGCTTTCCATGGGCATATTCTACCCCCATCGGCGACCGGGCACAAAGTTATGGAGAAAAGTCGGGTGTTCACATTCCGCGGTTGAGCCGAGCTCGGTCATTGTGGCGGGCGAGCCGCTCCCCGTCCACCCGGCGCAACCCCCTGGCTCGCCCCTACGGGGCCTATCTACCCTTGAAAACCGGCTCTCGCTTTTCCAGCCATGCCTGGGGGCCTTCCCGGGCGTCCTCGGTGGCCTCGACCACGTTCTGGCTGATAAGCTGGGTTTCCAGGGCGGTGTTGAGGTCCAGGTCGAGGCAATGCCAGATAAGGCGCTTGGTCAGGTTGATGGCCACGGAAGGGCCTTTGCATAGCTGCCGGGCGAAGTCCATGACCGTGGGCATGAGCTGCTCATGCGGCAACACTTTGGTCACGTAGCCGATGCGCAACGCTTCCTCGGCGCTGATGATCTTTCCCGTCCAGATAAGCTCGCAGGCTTTGGCTACGCCGACAATGCGGGGCAAGAAATAGCAGCCGCCGGCCGTGGGCACCTCGCCCATGCGCACAAAGGCCATGCCGAATTTGGCCCTTTCCGAGGCAAAGCGGATATCGCAAATGTTTATCAGGTCCATGCCGCCGCCTACCGCCGGACCATTGACCGCGGCGATGTAGGGCTTGTCCAGGCCGGCCGCCGTGCGGACGACGTTCATCATGCTCTGGGTCTTCATCAACATCCGCTGCGGCAGGGGTGGCGACCCCTTATCGCGGAGCGACAGCAGGAACTTGGGGTCCGCCCCGGAGGAAAAGGCGCGCCCGGCGCCGGTAACAATCAGGACTTTGACCTGGTCGTCCTCCCTGGCTAGTTCGATGGCCTTGCGCCACTCCTCGATGAGCTTCAGCTCGAAGGAGTTCAAGGTGTTGGGACGGTTGAGGGTAATGGTGGCAATGCCATCTTCCACAGTATAGAGGATGTCCTGGAAATCCATCGGTCCGCTCCAAATAGAATTAAGATTCAAGATTCAAGATAGAGGAGGAAGGGCGCGAAAATTATAGCACAATGGATGGCTTCGTAGCGGCACGTTGCACGTGCCGGGGAGGAGGAGAAGTGAGAGGCGAGAAGTGGGAATGGA
>CAZFEA010000007.1:0-26015 GCA_964518085.1 uncultured Dehalococcoidia bacterium | reverse complement strand
GGGAGAGGAGACCGCGCGGGCGGCATTTCCTGAGCAATCAGCCATGCGCTATTGCCAGGAGGCGCCATCAAGGATGAAAATGGCCTATCATCGCGAGACCCTGTTTACCTCCCCCTTTCGCGAAAGGGGGATACAGGGGGATTTTGCCTGTTTCTTAAATCCCCCTTAGTCCCCCTTTTTCAAAGGGGGAGACGGTGGTATTTTCTGAGCAGGGGGGCCTGGAACATTCCAGGCCCCCTTCTTTGTCGTTTCGGCCGCTTGTCTCCGCCCTCCTCTGCGCCCTCGGCGGTTGATGTTGCCTAACAACTGCCGGTTCCCGCCTTCGAACGCGATCAACCACGAAGACAACGTCCTACAGGCAGGGCCGCCTGTGGTACCGGTTTTCATGTTATTGGGCGCAACCCGCCATTAAATGGTAATATGCTTGCAGGGCAGTCCGCCCCGAAATGGAAACAGAGAGCAATCCTCCATGCTCGCGAGCGAGCACCATGAAGTATGAAAAACCATGTCGGCACAGGCGAGGACGCCTGTGGTACCGGTATTTTCGTAGCAAAGAAGTGTCGCCAAAACCGGCCCCGGTGCCCGTGTGTATAATAGTGCTGCTGGCCCTAGTCTATTTCGGCCGGCCGGCAGCGGCGGCGCCGCAGTTTGTACCGCCGGGAGGCAAAGTGGATACCGCGGCAAAGGCCATCACTGCCAGAGTGAGCCATTTCACCGGGTTTGCTATCATGGCGCAGGAACCCCCGCCGGTGACGCCCACTCTGACTCCAACGCCGGTCCCGGCGCCGACGACAACTCCAGAGACAGCAACACCTGCACCGACCACGCCGCAGCCGGCGCCACCGCCGACCAGACCCTCACGCCAGCTACCAACCATCATCCCAACCACCCCATCGCCCACGCCGGAGCGGACCGTGACCGTGGCGCCGCCGCCGCTGGCAACGCCGTCACAGGTGACGCCCCTCCAGGAAATGCCATCCCCTCCGAACTGGCCCCTGGTGGTCGTGATCATTGCCGCGGTCATCATAGGCGCTATCGCCCTCTGGGAGCTATATCTGAAAGTGCCAAGAGACCGGATCGGGTAGTGGAGTTTATGGTAAGATAACGCAGGTTGTGCCAAATGCTTTTCAGCATCTCAAAGCGAAGGGCCCTTTCTAAATGAAACTGACCGTCCTGGGGACCTCGGGGGCCTACCCAGGCCCCGGTGGGGCATGTTCGGGATATCTGGTTGAGGACCGGGGATCAGTACTGCTTTTGGATTGCGGCACGGGTGTCCTCGCCAACCTCCAGAAACACATCTCCATTCACGATCTTTCTCATATCGTCATCACCCACATGCACGCCGACCATTTTCTGGACCTGGTCCCATTGCGCTATGCCCTGGCCTTCGGGCCGAAGCGGCATCGCATATCGCTGCACCTTCCTCCGGGAGGCATCCAGGTACTGCAGAGCGTGGTCACATTCCTCAAAGATCCCTCCTTTTTCCCCTCCTTCTTTGACCTGGAGGAATATGCCCCGGGTGAAAGTGCAATCCTGGGCTTCAAGATCGCAATTGCACCGGTGCCTCACTACATCCCTTCGCATGCTGTCGCTGTCGCCAACACTCGCAAACTCACTTTTTCGTCTGATTGCGGCCCGAGCGATTCGCTGGCAGCCGTGGCCGCCGGGTCCGATCTCCTGCTTACCGAGGCCCTGCTTCTCAGCCCGGTGGAGAAAGTCCCCCGCGGCCACCTGACCATGGCCGAGGCGGCGCAAATAGCCACCCGGGCTCGCGTGGCGCGCCTGGTGTTCAGCCATATTTACCCCGACCGGGACTACTCAGACCAGCTTGCCCAGGCAAAGAAGGAATTTACCGGACCGGTTGAAATCGCCGGGATAAACCAGACATACGAAGTATAAAATCGGCGCCCCCTCACCTTAATCCTCTCCCGCGAGGGGAGAGGAGACCGCGCGCGCTATTTTCAGAGCAGGTCCAGGCAAATTCCAATTGAGTTCCAAAAGGCCGGATATCTGATATTGCTTTGCCCGTCCTCTGCAATGCTAACATTGAGAATCGTGAAATTTTGTCAAGAATTTACATAGCAATTGCAGACTCGATTATTTTGCTTTCCAACTGTACCTGAAAAGGGCGCCTTTTGCTATCTATGATCGGTTGTTAAGCAGAGCTTCCAGTTGGCCGGCTTTGGCTTTGGTTGCGGCCGAAGGCCGCGCTGTGTCCTCTGTGGTTAACCGTCCCCAGGTCCATCGTTTGACGAGTGGTCTCTTTTCAGGCTACACTTCCGGTACTGCGAAACCGGAGAGAGTGAGTCATGAATGCTGATAGTGTCATCGAAGACTTAAAAAAGATCGTTCACCCGTCACGGACCCTGGTAGTAGTCATAGACATGCAAAACGATTTCTGCGCAAGCGGCGGGGCGCTGGACCGGGCCTGTGAGAGCAAGCCGGATGAAGACCTTACCCTTGTCCAAACCATGGCGCCGGTCCTGCAATGTTTCCTGGATGAGGCCCGGAGAAGCGGGGTTGGTGTGGCCTATGTCCAGATGCTGGCGGAGCGCCGCCCGGGTGCTTTCTATGCGGAGATATGCGGCCGGATCAAGCTGGCTGAGCACTGCCTCCCCGGGACCTGGGGCGCCGATTTCTATCCCCCCACCGCACCCCGGGAGGGAGACAAGCGTTTCACCAAGCACCGTTACAGCGCATTCACTAATCCAGACTTCCCCACTTATTTGCGGATGAACCGGATCGACACCCTGGTCGTCACCGGTGTGGGCACACCGGTGTGCGTCGAATCCACTGTCCGGGACGCCTTCATGGCCGATTTCAACGTCGTCGTCCCCGGGGACTGCGTGGCCACCTATTCCCGGGAACTGCATCAAAATTCGCTCAGGATAATGGCCCGGAATTTCGCTACCGTGGTCGATTCCGCCGAAATCGTGAAGGCCTGGCAGTCGAGGTCAAGCTAAATGTACGGTTACGCAGGCAAGCTGCTAAGGGTCGACCTTGGCAAACGGACCATCCGCGAACAGCCCCTACCTCGACAGCTAGTCGAATCGTACATCGGCGGCGCCGCCCTGGCATGCAAACTCATTTGCGACGAGGTGCCGGCGGCGACCGAAGCCTACCGGCCGGAAAACAGGGTGGTCATCATGACCGGGCCTCTTACCGGCACGGAAATCCCCGGTTCGGTTAAATACTGCCTGGCCACCATCAGCCCCCTTTCGGGCAGTCCTGCGGTTACCGATGCCAGCGGTTCCCTGGGGAGATTGCTGAAATTCGCCGGCTACGATGGCATGGTTATCGAGGGGGCCGCCGAAGATTGGACGTACCTGTCAGTGCGTGATGGCAAAGCCGAGCTGCTGGACGCATCTTACCTGGCAGGCAAAGATACCTGTGAAACGGTGGACCTCATCCGGAACAGGCATGGCGCCTCGGCGGAAGCGGGCTGCATCGGTCCCGCGGGGGAGAACCTGGTGCGCTTTGCCGGGTTCATGGCCGAAAAAGAGCACTCGGCATCCAAGGGCGGAGTCGGCGCCGTACTTGGCAGCAAGAGGCTGAAGGCCGTAGTCGTGAAGACGCCCAACCGCGGCATCCCGGTTGCCGGTCCGGATTCTCTGGCGGAAATTATCCGGCAGTGGAAGAAGGTGGACGACAAAGCGGGCCTGGGAAAAATCGTGAGCAAGCGGGGCATGAGGGGAGGTTACGAGCCCTTCTATCAAATGGGCGTCCTGGCTATCAAGAACCTTACCACTTCGGACTTTCCCGAGCATGCCAGGCTCAACTATGAGAATATGTCGAAATGTTTTGAGATTCACCGGAACCCGTGCCCTACCTGCAACTTCAACCACTTCAACCGGTTTGTCCTGGACGGCGAGGACCTGAAGGAACCTTCTTTCGATACCCTGGGAGGCTTTGGTCCTAACATAGGCATCTCCGACCCGGTACAGGTGGTGAGGCTGGTGACGCTGGCCGACAAACTGGGCATCGAGTCCGCCGAGACCTCCTGGCTGATCGCCCTGTTGATGGAGTGCTACCAGGATGGCATCGTCAGGCCGGAGGACCTGGATGGTCTGGCCATGGAATGGGGCAACTTCGAAGCAGTCGGCCGGCTTATGCGCAAAATCGCTTTCAGGCAGGGATGCGGCCAGTGGATGGGGGAGGGCGTCTACCGGGCTGCCCAAAAACTAGGGAAGAAGGCGATGGAAAAGGCGGTCTACGCCAAACGGGCCTTCGGCCCCCAGCTTATGGACAACCGCAACGACTGGGGCTTTGCCTTCGGCGAGGCGGTGAACAACGTGGGACATTTCCAGGGAACGCCGGACCCGGAAGGACTTGCCACCGTTGAAGAGCTTGCCGAGAGGCAGGCCCGCGGCGCCCCGGCCCACCACCTCCGCGACAGCCTCGGAATTTGCTTCCTTCACGGGGCCGCCGGGGCCGGTTATGTCGCCCCCGGCAGAAATACGGACCTGAGCCTGGCCGCATTGAATGCGGTTACCGGTCTCAATTTCGGCCCGGAGCAGTTTCTTGCCGCCGGCCTGAGGTCCATTACCGAAATGCGCCTCTACGCCATCAAATGCGGTCACACCAGGGAAGATGACAGCGTTTCACCACGCTTTCTCTCCGCGCCTGACCGAGGGACCAGGACCGGCCAGGCCCTGGCAAGGGATTTTGCCCGCCTGCGCCGGGAATACTACCGCATCATGGGCTGGGACAGCCGGGGAGTGCCTTTGCCGGAGACTTTGAAGAAGCTGGGGCTGGACAGTTCCCTCTCCCTTGACGGGAGAGGGTCAGGGTGAAATAGCTTCCATTGACACTAAACAGGCAATCGTCTATCATGCTGCTATGAATAAGACAAGACGAGTAGCAGAAGCCAAACACCGCCACAGGCTCAGAAAAAGGGAAGAAAAGAGCAAGGCCGGGACCGCAACCGCGGCCGTTGAAACCCCCAAAACGGGCAAGAAGTAAGCCGGGCGGCAATGACTGCCGGTTTTGCCGATCTTGTCCGGGCCATGTCCCGGCCCGGTTTCTATCCCGACCGCCCCTCCGCAGTTGAGGTTATCCAGACCCAGATGTCCGTCGTTTTTCTCACCGGCAACTATGCCTATAAGATCAAGAAGCCGGTCAATCTGGGCTACCTTGACTATACCTCGCTCGAGCAGAGGCAGCTTAACTGCAAACAAGAGGTGACGCTCAACCAGCGCCTGTGTCCCGATCATTATTTCGGGGTTGTTCCGGTCACCCTCCATGAAGGCCGTTATCTCATCGACGGACCGGGGCAGACGGTCGAATATGCCGTCAAGATGAAGCAGTTGCCCCGGGACCGCACCATGGATGTGCTCCTGCGGTCGAATGCGGTTACCGCCGCTATGCTCCACGACCTGGCCGAAAGAATAGCCGTTTTCCATGCCAGGGCCGCCACCGGTCCGGTCATTTCCGAGTTCGGCAGTCCCGAAGCCATCCGCCGGAACATTGACGAGAACTTCTCTCAGACCGAAGCGTACCTGAATAACGTCATATCGCTGCGCCGGCTGCGGCGGCTGAACAGCTATTCCATTTCGTTTCTCGAGAGAAATGAGGGTCTGCTGCGTTCCAGGGCGGCCGGCGGCAGAGTACGAGACTGCCACGGCGACCTCCACCTGGCCCATGTATGCTTTTGCGACGGCATATGCATTTTCGACTGCATTGAATTCAACGAGCGTTTTCGCTATTGCGATGTCGCTTCCGAGATCGCTTTCCTGGCCATGGACATGGACCGGTACGACCGTCCTGACCTTTCGGACAGCATGGTCAATAACTATGTGACCGCCGCCGGCGATCCGGGTCTCCTGGAACTGCTTGACTTCTATAAGTGCTACCGGGCCATGGTCAGGGCCAAAGTCAACTGCTTCAAGCTGAACGACCCCCTGCTGGCCGAAACAGAAAAAGAAGCGGCCTCCGAGACGGCGCGCCGTTATTTTACCCTGGCCGAATCCTACACTCTCAAATCAACTCGACCGGTTCTGATCGTCATGATGGGGCTGGTGGCCTCCGGCAAGAGCGCCCTGGCCCGGGCGGTATCTGAAGCAACCGGCGCCCCGGTGGTCTCCTCCGATGTGACCCGAAAGCAACTGGCCGGAGTGCCCTTGAGGGAAAGGCATTTCGAGGAATACGGCGCCGGGCTTTATGCCCGGGAAGCAACCCGGAAGACCTATGCCGCGCTCTACGCCCGGGCCGGGACCATCCTCAAAAAGGGTAAGGCGATGGTCCTCGACGCGACCTTCCGAAAACAGGCCGAGCGCGAAGCCGCATGGTCACTGGCGCAGGAGTTTGGCGCCAGATTCTTGCTGGTGGAGTGCCGGTGCCCCGAAGAAGAGACCAGGAAAAGGCTCGCCAGGCGCCTCGAACAAGGTTCGATATCGGACGGCCGGTGGGAGGTCTATGTCCAGCAGAAGGTGGATTTGGAACCCGTTTCAGGCATGGAACCCCTTCAATATCTGTTGGTGGATAGCTCCCGGCCGTTACCTGAGCTGGCAAATACGGTTCTCAACCGCTGGGGGTGGTGGCCGGAGAAAGAGATACTGGATTGAGCAACCTACCAGCCATTCCCGGCCCAGCCGTCCGCCCGTCATTGCTACGACGCGTTTTTGCCTCCGTCAGCTATCGCAACTACCGCCTGGTATGGTTGGGTTCATGTACCGAACATATCGGCGAGTTCATGGAAATAGCGGCGATGCTGTGGCTGGTAAACGACCTCACCCATTCCCCTTTCTTGTTGACCGTGGTCGGCGCCTTCCGCTTCCTTCCGATGGTGGTCTTCTCTATGCTCGGCGGTGTGGCCACCGACCGGATGAACCGGCGAAACCTGCTGGTCATCACCCTGGTGGCCTTTGGCCTGGTTTCCCTGGTCCTTGGCTTTCTGGTATCGACCGGGTCAGTGGCCCTGTGGCATATCCTGGTTGCCGCCCTGCTGGTAGGTGTGATCACCAGTTTCAACCATCCGGCCCGGGCCTCTATGGTGCCGAACCTGGTCAAGAAAGAACACCTGTTGAACGCCATCTCGCTGGACTCGGCTTCGGTAATGGCGGCGCGGGTGGTGGGCATGCCCATCGCCCGCCTGGCCATCGCCGCCTGGGGCGTTACCCCGATTTTCTTCCTCAGGGTTTTCGGCGCGGCGCTGGCCATCGTCTGGCTGTCCTTTGTCAAAGTCCCGCCTACACCCGCCGAGGCAAAGAAGAGAAACCCCTGGAAGAACCTTGTCGAGGGACTGCATTTCGTAGCCGGACACGGCATCGTCCTGTCGCTGGTGATAATATATCTTCTGCCCCAGTTCGCCAATCAATCTTATACCAATTTCCTGCCTATTTATGCCACCGACATTTTCCAGGTGGGGGCTTCCGGCTATGGCTTCCTCCAGGCAGCGCCCGGACTCGGTTCGGTAGTCATCCTGTTTTTCCTGGCTTCATTGGGGGCAGGAAGGCACAAGGCCTGGCTCCTGTTCGCATCGGGCATGGTCCTCGGCCTATCTGTGGCCGCCATGGCCGTAACGTCCTGGTACCCGGGATTCCTTTTGCTGCTGGTTATCAGCGGAGGAATGGGCACCGCCTTCATGGCGCTGAGCACAACGTTAATCCAGAATATCATCTCGGATGATATCAGGGGCAGGGTGATGAGCCTGCGCGAAATATCATTCGGCCTCGGACCGGCGTTGAGCCTGATCATAGGCGGCATGGCCCAAACCACCGGCGTCCCCCTGGCGATGGCAATCCTGGGTATGGTATGCTTTTTAGTACCGCTGGTTTTTGTGGCGGCGGCGCCGAAACTGCGACGATTGGACTGAACACAGAAGATAGAAGATAGGAGACAGAAGACAGAAGCCCCACCCCTTCTGTCTTCTGTCTTCTAAATTCACATAGAGAAGAGATATTAATGGCAAAACGAACACCGACCCGCGGCGATGTCAAGGACCTTTCCCTGGCCCCTGCGGGCAAGCTCAAGATGGAATGGGCTGCCCGCGAGATGCCGGTCTTGAAGTTGATCGGCCAACGCTTCGAGGCGACGAAGCCGCTGCAGGGCAGGCGCATATCAGCCTGTCTTCACGTCACCAGCGAGACCGGTAATCTGGCCCTGGTGCTGCAACAGGGAGGCGCCGATGTGGTTTTGTGCGCCTCAAACCCGCTCAGCACCCAGGACGACGTGGCGGCGGCGCTGGTATCGGAATACGGAATTCCTACCTTCGCCAAAAAGGGCGAGAACAAGGAGACCTACTACCAGCACATCCTGGCCGCCCTTGACCACAGGCCCCAATTGACCATGGATGACGGCGCTGACCTTGTGAGCACCCTGCACACCGAAAAGCGGGAACTGCTGACAGAGGTGAAGGGCGGAACAGAAGAAACTACTACCGGCGTCATCCGGCTGCGCAGCATGGCCAAACACAAGAAGCTGAATTATCCCATCATCGCCGTCAATGACGCCCAGACCAAGCATTACTTCGATAATCGCTACGGAACAGGACAAAGCACTATCGACGGCATTACCCGGGCCACAAACCTGCTCTGGGCCGGCAAGAATGTCGTTATCTGCGGCTATGGCTGGTGCGGCCGGGGCGTGGCCTCCCGCGCCGGAGGGCTGGGGTCACATGTTATCGTGGTCGAGGTCGATCCCATCAGAGCCCTGGAAGCTGTTATGGACGGCTACCAGGTGATGCCGCTGGCAAAGGCTGCCGCCATCGCAGATGTGTTTGTGACCGTAACCGGTGATATCAGCGTCCTCGACGAGAAACACTTCAAGGTGATGAAGGACGGGGCGATAATCGCCAATAGCGGCCACTTCAACGTGGAAATCAATATCCCCTCCCTTGAGAAGCTGGCAAAGACCAGGCGCCAGATCAGGCCCTTCGTCGAAGAATATGCTATGGCCGACGGCCGTCGCCTCTACCTTCTGGCAGAGGGGCGACTGGTAAATCTGTCAGCGGCCGAAGGTCATCCTTCCGGCGTCATGGACATGAGTTTTGCCAACCAGGCACTGTCCGTAGAATATCTGGTCCATGGCAAGAAACAGCTAAGCCCGGGTGTCTATCCGGTGCCCGACCGGATGGACCGGGAGGTGGGCCGATTGAAACTGAAGTCCATGGGGATTACAATAGACAGGTTGACCGCCCAGCAAAGAAAATACTTGGCAAGCTGGGAACTCGGGACGTAAAGAAAACCAAAAAGGGGGTTTTTCTTGGGGACTACTTTTTCTGATTCAGAACGCTATCTGTTTACGTCGGAATCGGTAACCGAAGGGCATCCGGACAAACTGTGTGACATGGTGTCCGATGCCGTGCTGGATGCAATCATCAAGGACGACCCGACCTGCCGGGTTGCCTGCGAAACGGCTACCACCACCGGGCTGGTAATCGTGCTGGGAGAAATTACCACCAGCACTTACGTTGATATCCCCGATGTAGTACGGAACGTCTTGAAAGACGCTGGCTACACCAATCCCGAGTTCGGGTTTGATTATCAGTCCTGCGGGGTTATGGCCAGTATCAAGGAGCAGTCGCCGGATATCGATGTCGGCGTCTCCAAGTCCCTCGAGGCTAAGACCGAGGGCCTGAGCAACAGCGAGCTGGACTTGATAGGAGCCGGAGACCAGGGGATGATGGTAGGCTTCGCCTGCAACGAAACACCCGAATTAATGCCGCTTCCCATTTCGCTGGCCCACAGGCTGGCCAAACGGCTGGCGTTCATAAGGAGAAGCAACGGCTTGCGTTATCTCCGCCCTGATGGCAAGTCCCAGGTCACAGTTGAATATTCAATGGGAAAACCCCGGCGAATCGATTCCATAGTCATTTCCGCCCAGCATAATCCCGAGATCAGTCACGACACGATATACCGCGATGTGATCGAGCAGGTTATCCGCACAACTGTCCCCCGGGACCTCATGGACAAGAAGACACGCTTCTGGGTGAACCCCACCGGAAGGTTCGTCGTCGGCGGACCGGTGGCTGACTCCGGAGTCACCGGGCGAAAGATCCTGGTCGACAGCTACGGAGGCATGGCTCGAGTAGGTGGGGGGGCTTTTTCCGGAAAAGACCCGACCAAGGTTGACCGCTCCGGGGCATATGCCGCCCGCTATGTAGCCAAGAATGTCGTTGCCGCCGGGCTTGCCGACAGGCTGGAACTCCAGGTCTCGTATGCCATTGGCGTTGCCCGGCCACTTTCCATATCGATTGAAACCTTCGGCACCAGCCACGTTCCCGATAGCGTCATCTTGAGCTTGATCGACAAACATTTCGATCTGCGCCCGGGAGCCATCATCCGTGACTTACACCTGCTGCGGCCTATCTACCGGGCCACTGCATCGTATGGCCACTTCGGACGGGATGACATCGATGCCCCCTGGGAAGTCACGGACAGAGCCGCCATTCTCAGAAAGGAAGCAGCGGGCAGCCAGTCTCTGGAAACCCCGGCATGCCCCAATCCCTGAGGGAAGTAACAAGTAACAAGTAGCAAGCTACAAGTTAAGGGTGCCCGGTGGAGACCCATCCCCGTAGCGGCGCGGTTTCCGCGCCCGGGGCCGAGCGAGGCAACCTCGCCGGCTATGGCCGCAACCTATCCCCCTGAATGACAACCTGAAGAGGAGCGAAAGATGGTTACCACCTCTATCAAGTTCGGCACTGACGGCTGGCGCGGAATAATCGCCGAGGATTTCACCTTCGCCAACGTACGTGCTTGCGCCCAGAGCATTGCCGGCTACCTGCGAAAATCGGGCCTGGCCGGAAAGGGCCTCCTCATAGGCTACGATACCCGCTTCGCCTCGGAAGATTTTGCCGCCGCCGCCGCCGGGGTCATTGCCGCCAACGGGATACCCGTGCAACTGGACTCGACCGCCAGCCCGACGCCTGTCCTGAGCTATGCAATCACCTCGCTGAAGACTGCCGGGGCCATCATTATTACCGCCAGTCACAACCCTCCCCAGTACAATGGGCTGAAGCTCAAGACGGCCGATGGCACAAGCGCGCCGCCGGAAATAACCGACCAACTGGAGAAAGAGCTGCCCGCAATTCTCAGCGGTGACGGCGCCAGATCGCTTGCCCTGCCCGAAGGAATGAAGACCGGCATCATGAAGAAGGCCGATACCGCTTCGGTATATTTACCCCACATCAAGAAACTCATAGACCTTGGACCGTTAAGGCAATCCGGCCTTTCGATCGTCGCCGATTACATGTTTGGCGCCGGCGCCGGCTACTTCCGGGAGTTCCTCGGCGGCGGCAGGGTCCGCCTGCAGGAAATCAATTCCCAGCGTAACCCGATCTTCCCCGGCATGGCGCAGCCCGAACCCATAGCCAAGAACCTCAACGCCCTCACGGAAGCGGTCGTCAGTAAAAAAGCCGATGTCGGGGTGGCCACCGACGGGGATGCCGACCGGGTCGGCATTATCGATGAACGGGGCAATTTCCTCGACCCGCTGCAGGTCTTTAGCCTCCTGACACTTTACCTGCTGGAAACGCAACGTCTCAAAGGGCCGATCATAAAGACGGTTACCGGCAGCAACATGATAAACCGCCTGGGGGAGCTTTACTCCGTTCCGGTGAGGGAAACGCCGGTCGGCTTCAAATATGTGGCCCCGCTGATGATCAACGAAAACGCCCTGATAGGCGGCGAGGAAAGCGGCGGATACGGTTTTCGCGGTCATGTGGCCGAAAGGGACGGGATCCTGGCCGGCCTGTATTTCCTGGATTTCATGGTGCGCACCGGGAAATCGCCGTCCCAGTTGCTGGCTTATCTTTACTCGAAGGTGGGCGAGCACCACTATCTCAGAAAAGACGTTCACTTCGCCGCCGCAGACAAAGCCAGGGTGGTAGAGAGGGTGTCCGGTTTCAAGTCGGGGTCCCTGGCAGGTTACAAGCTGGAACGAATAGATACCAAAGACGGCCTCAAGTTCATTTTCAGCGGCGGCCCGTGGCTGCTGGTCCGTTTTTCCGGGACCGAGCCGCTGATTCGCATTTACGCCGAGGCCGCCAGCCCGCAGGAGGCGGAAAAGCTGACCAGCGCCGGCAAAGACCTCGCCGGCGTGTAGGGGGCGACGCCATGGGACCGAGGCGTGGGGCATGGGGGCGGCTCGCCCGCCGGGGAGTCGCGTTTGCCCCACCTGGAAACAACTATGGTTCTGACTAAAGAATGGTTCACCGTTGACGAAGCGGCCGAGTATCTTGCTGTCTCACGCAGGACTATTTACAAGCTGACAAAGGACAGCAGATTGCCCGCCTTTCGAATAGGACGGGAAAGACATCGCCGGTTCCGAAAAGAAGACCTCGACCGGGTACCATTACCTGCTGAGGCGAAACGCCCTGGCAGGAGCCTGTCCGCACTTAAGGACCCGGTACTTGCGGCGCTTTGGGACAACGAATCAGACGCCATTTATGATTCGATTTAGGCGCGCCGCGCGGTTATCCGCCGGTGGACAACAATTGAGAACTGCCATCTGACTCGATGGACTTCAGACTCACCCCCGAAGAAATCGCCCTCCGCAATGACATAGCCGCCTTCGCGGCGAAGGAGTTGCCTCAAGACTGGCAGGGCGGCTTCGAATATGGCGACGAGTACTGTGAGGAAATGTGGCCCTTCACCCGGGAGATCGCCGGCAAGCTTAGCCAGCACGGGTGGCTGGGAATGGCCTGGTCGCCCAGGTACGGCGGCACCGACCGCCCCGTCATGTCCCAGTTGATCTACTACGAAGAGGCGATCTTCCATCGCATCCCGGCCTTCGACATGGGTATCGGCGGCGCCTGCAATGTTGGCCCGGTGATCGCTGCTTTCGGCACGGAGGCGCAGAAAATGCGCTACCTGCCGGGCCTGGCCCGGGGGAAAGAATTCTGGTGCGTCGGTTACAGCGAGCCCAACTCGGGATCCGACCTCAACTCCCTGAGCACGTGGGCCAGAAAGACCGGCACGGGTTATGTTGTCAGGGGAGAAAAAATCTGGATCTCGGCCGCCCAGATCGCTGACTGGTGCTGGCTTCTCACCCGCACCGAAGAAAGCACCAAACCGGGACGGGGCCTGACGATTTTCATTGTCCCCATGCGCAGCGAGGGAATCACCGTGCGCCCTATCAACAACATGGCCGGACATTCTTCGTTCAACCAGGTATTCTTCGACGATGTCCAGGTTGGGGAAGAGAATATTGTCGGCCGGATCAATGGCGCCTGGGACTGCATGCCCCTCCTCCTGACCATGGAACGGACCTTCGCCGGCGCCGGTTCGATATCCCGGTCCCGGCGTCTGCTCGACGAGATGATCGCTTATCTTCACACCGGTCCGACCTCTAGCCACCAACCTCCTACTTCCCGCCTCTCGTCTCCCGCCTTCGCTTTTCCGCTTCTCGCCTCTCGCCTCTCGCCTCTCGCCTCCAAACTCGCCGATCTGGCCATCGGGGTGGAAGCCGGACGGCTTCTCGCTTACCGCGCTGCCTGTGCCATTCAACAGGGTAAGATGGCTTACAACGAGGCATCCATGGTGAGGCTCTACAGCTCGCAACTGGAACAGAAGACTGCGGCGGTGGTGATGCAGTGCCTCGGCCTGCACGGCCAGCTTATGTTTGGTTCACCCGAGGCCAGGCTTGGCGGCCACGCCGCGAAACTCTATCTTGCCTCTATTTCCGAAAGCATCCTTGGAGGCACCACTGAGGTCCAGAAAAGCATCATCGCCAACCGCGGCCTCGGCTTAGGAAGACCGTAGCAGCACGTTGCACGTGCGGGGGGTAGCGGGCGGCGCGGGCAAAACCGTCGGGGCCGGGGTGGTGGATGGCCGGTAAAGGCGGGCGAGCCGCCCATCCCTGGACCCTCAACCACCCCTGGCTCGCCCCTCCAGCGGCGACCTGTCACCTGTTACCTTGACCCCTCCCTGGCACGGGCACCGTGCCGCTACGCCCCCGCCCTGTTATTACCGCTTGGTGTACTGCGGCGCCTTGCGGGCCCGTTTGAGGCCGTATTTCTTGCGTTCTTTTTCCCTGGGATCCCGGGTCAGCAGGCCGTGCTGCCTTAACGCCGTTTTCAGGGTTTCGTCTTTCTCCACCAGGGCGCGACTGATGCCATGGGATATCGCTCCCGCCTGGGCGTTGAAGCCCCCCCCCAGTACCTTGACCACCGTATCAAACTTGTCCTGGTTGTTGGTAACGGTCAAAGGCAACAGGACCACGTTCCGCTGGTCGAGGCCCGGAAAATATTGCTCATGCTTCTTTTCATTAATGGTTACCGTCCCGATCCCGGGGACCAGTCTCACCCTGGCTATAGCTGTCTTGCGTCTTCCAACGCCGTAGAAAAAAGTTTGTTCTGCCAAATTCTTCTCCGCAAAAGGGATTCAACAAATCCACTCCCTTGATGGGAAGGACGATGCTCGCCGTTATCCGCAGGACCGGAACCCGGTGCCCGCCCGCGGGCGGACCCATGGGTTCGCCTCCACGTCCCGGCAGTCTATTCCGGCCCCGTCTCCGCACCCGGCGCAATTTCAGCCCGGGGCGCTACGGGCTTCTTCGGCACCGCCTTCTTCGGTGCAGGCGGAGCGGCCACCTGCGCCGCATGGGGGTGTTCCGGTCCGGCATAAACTTTCAGTTTCCGCAGCATCGCCGCTCCCAACCGGGTATGGGGAAGCATGCCTTTGACCGCCTTCTCAAAAGCCCTGGTCGGATTCTTGGCCACGACCTCACGGTAAGTTTCTTCCCGGAATCCTCCTGGATAGCCGGAGTGCCGGTAATACATCTTGTCGGTCTCTTTCTTGCCGGTTACCCGTATTTTGGAAACGTTGGTAACCACCACGAAATCACCGGTATCGAGATTCCTGGTAAATATGGGTTTATTCTTACCCATCAGCAAACGGCTTACCTCGGTAGCCAGCCTGCCCATGACCTGGCCCGAGGCGTCGATCAAACGCCATTGTCTCATTATCTCTGTTGGTTTTGGAGTAAAGGTTTTCATGAAAATTTCTCCAGGTTTGCCGGGTAATTAACTTTGATAAGATACAGCCCTTTGGCCGGAGCAGTATTGATAACGATTCCTGCTCGCCTGGCTTGAAGTAACCGTCCGAATTCGTCCACGGTCATTTTGCCAAGCCCCACCCGCATAAGGGCGCTCGCGGTGTGCCTGATCTGGTGGGGCAAAAAAGAGCTCGCGGTTATGTCAAATATGACGACCGGTCTTCTTTTTCTTACTCCTGCCCGATAAACTGTCCGCACGGTATTGGTTACGTGTTCCTCCAACTTACTGGTAAAACTTATGAAGTCGTGTTCCCCGGTCAGAAGGGAACACGCTTCGTTCATGGCTTTAAGATCGAGCTCCCCCGGCCAGGGGCAACTATAGTTTCGCCACAGGGCAGAACCCTCGGGACCCGCCAGTATGTAGTACCGGTACTCTCTGCTAATGGCGTCCCGCTGGACATTAAAATCCGGGCTGGCCAGAAAGGCCTTTCCGACCACGATGTCCTCGGGCAAATAGAAATTCAGTGCCCTGACTATCGTGGCCGGTGCGAGCCGGGACATGGTATTGAAACTGACCATTTGTCCCTTGGCGTGAACCCCGGTATCCGTCCGGCTGGCGGCTAGAACTCTGAGCTTCTCCTGGGTTGTTTTGAAGATCGCATTTTCAAGCTCTGCCTGGACGGTTGGTACGCCGCTCTGCCACTGGAAGCCCTTGTAATTGGCGCCGTCATATTCAACGAGGAGCACCACCTTCTTCGTACCCTGGGGAACCACGGGCAGAGCCATTTCAGGCCATGAAAGCGTCTATTTCACCAACTCTATCTTTGCCATGCGGGCGCCATCGCCAAGGCGGGCGGGCAACTTGATGATCCGGGTATATCCCCCAGGGCGGCCGGCATAACGGGGACCGTACTCGGCAAAAACCTTTTCGATCACAGTCTTATCCGGCAGGAAAGAAAACGCCCTCCGCCGGGCTGACACCGTGCCATCCTTGCCCAGGGTAATCACCCTTTCACAGAGGCCCTGGATTTCCTTGGCTTTCGGCTCTGTAGTCTTAATGTATTCGTGGATCAACAGGTCTCTCACCAGATTCCGGTACATGGCTAACCGGTGGTCTGTTGGCCTGTCAAATTTTCTGCCTGCTACACTGTGTCTCATGTGATTCTCCAGAATGGGATAAGGTGTGCTCCACCGCTTCCAGTGGCCCGTGCAACGTGCATTCTGGCCCGTGCAACGTGCCACTACGGAGTGCGGCATGCACGCCGTGAGCGATTACCCGGAGATGTCCCCTTCCTCTTCTTCCATCTCTTCCTCTTCGCCCCCCAGGGTTATTCCCTTCAGTTTCTCCAGCTCTGATATCGCGCCCTTGCCCACGCCCTCTTTCCCCTCCTCGCTACTCATCAACGAATAACCCAGCTCCTTCAGGCGCTGGAGCAACTCTTCGCGAGATTTCTGACCGAAGTGTCTCAGCTTGTTCAGATCCTCTTCGCTCTTGCTCAAGAGCTCGCCGAGGGTGTTTATGCCTCCTCTTCTCAAGCAGTTGAGTGTCCGGGTGGAGAAACCCAGGTCGGCCACTGGTTTATTGAACTGCTCCGGTGAAAGGAAGCGGCGCAAAAGCTGCTTCTCAGCCGTCTTCATGGAGACCTTCACCAGGTCCTCGAACAAGGTAAAGTGGTCGATCAGGACGCGCGCCGACTGGCTCACCGCCTCAACGGGCGATATGGTGGAATCGGTCCAAACTTCCAGGATCAGCTTTTCGTAATTGCTTTCCTGGCCGACACGGGTCGGCTCTATTTTGTAATTGACCTTTGTCACTGGTGAAAAGATGGCATCCACGGGGATGGAACCCACCGGCAGGCCATCACCACGATTCGCCGCTCCGTATCCCTTGCCTTGTTCCACATTAAACTCCACCGCAAGCTTCCCTTCGGCTGAATCGAGTGTAGCCAGTTGCAGTTCCGGGTTAATGATCTCGTAGTCCGCCGTAGCCTTGATATCGGCGGCGGTGACCAGACCCTCACCGGAGATGTTCAAGGTCAATTTGCCAGGCCTATCGCTCAGTGCGCGGAATCTCAGGGCCTTGATGTTCTGGATAAACTCGATGGTGTCTTCCTTCATATGAGGAACAGTGGAAAACTCGTGCTCAACTCCTTCGATCTTTATCCAGGTTACCGCTGACCCGGCCAGGGAGCTCCACAGGACTCTTCTCAATGCGTTACCCAGAGTGATGCCAAAACCCCGTTCCACCGGCTCGGCGACAAAACGGCCATAGCTCGGCGAGCTTTCTACACATTCAACTTTGGGTACCGGCGTTTGGTTGGGCAATATTTTCTCCTTAAGTAATATGTACGCGTCTAACGCGAATAGTACGCCACTACCGCGTTTTCATCAAAATGGGTTTCGATCTCCTGCCTGGGCGGCGCGGAAAGCACTTTGCCGCACATCTTTTCCTGGTCCAGGCTCAGCCAGCCAGGAATGGTCTTGCCCTTGATCTTTTCGGCCGTAGCCTTGAATAATTCGGTCTTCTTACTTCCCTCGTGCCAGCAAATACTGTCGCCGGCGCTGACTACAACGGAGGGAATATTGATCTTCTTGTCGTTGAGCATCAGGTGACCGTGCCGGATCACCTGCCGGGCCTGCTTGTGCGAATCGGCGAATCCCATAAGAAGGATTATATTATCGAGACGCCCTTCAAGAAGCTGGACGAGGGTTTCACCGGTCTTGCCCGGCCGCCTGGCGGCTTCGGCAAAAATCTTCTGGAACGGCCTCTCCAGTACGCCGTAGTAATATCTCCCCTTTTGCTTTTCCCTTAGCTGCAGGCCCCGGTCGGATTGCTTGCGTCTCCGTCCGGTGGTCTGACCGGGAGGAGAGCTGCGCCGCTCAACTCCACATTTGGGGGTAAAACAGCGCTCGCCCTTGAGAAAAAGCTTCAGCCCGGCGCGCCAGCAAATGCGGCAATTAGCGTCGATGTAACGTGCCACTATACCCTCCTTCTCTTCGAGGGACGGCACCCGTTGTGGGGCACAGGGGTAACATCCCTGATCCCGGAAATGGCCAGGCCCGCTGCTTGCAGGGACCGGATGGCCGCTTCCCGGCCGCTGCCAGGACCCTTGACAAACACCTCCACCCTGCGAAGGCCGGATTCCAGGGCTTTCCGGGCCGTTTCCGTTGCCGCCATCTGGGCCGCAAACGGCGTTCCCTTTCTCGATCCCTTGAAGCCAACTTTGCCTGAGCTGGAAGCGCTGATAACATTACCCTCAGGGTCGGTCAACGTTATTATCGTGTTGTTAAAGGTCGACTGTATGAAAGCCTTACCCCGCGGTATGGACTTTTTCTCTTTTCGTTTGCCACGAGTTGTCCTGGTCGGTTTGTCTGCCATGTTCGCCTTCTCTATTTCAAAATACTATTTCTTAGCGCCCGGCTTGCGGCCGCGACCGGCGACGGTCTTCCTGGCCCCGCGCCTTGTCCTGGCATTGGTCCGGGTCCGTTGACCGTGGACGGGAAGACCCCGGCGATGCCTCAGACCACGATACGCACCGATTTCAACCATCTTCTTTATGTTGAGACTGACTTCCTTCCGCAGTTCACCTTCGACCCTGAATTCCTTGTCGATCAGGTCGCGAATGCGGGCCAGTTCGTCTTCCTTCAGGTCCTTGGTCCTGGTGTCGGGATTGACACCCGCCCGGGATACAATACCCCGGCTGTTCCTCGGCCCAATGCCATAAAGATATGCCAGTGAGAATTCGATCTTTTTGTTTGGGGGGAGGTCAACTCCAGCAATACGAGCCATATTTTGTCCTCTTTAGCCTTGTCGTTGCTTGTGTCTCGGGTTGACGCAAAGGACTCTCACCACTCCCTTGCGTTTGATTATTTTGCACTTTTCACAGCGTGCTTTCACGGAGGCTCTTACTTTCATGACGATATCCTCTATTTGAACCGGTATGTGATCCGTCCCCGGGTCAGGTCATACGGCGAGAGCTCTACCAGTACTTTATCACCGGGCAATATCTTGATGAAGTGAAGGCGGATCTTCCCGGATATGTGTGCCAGGACTTTGTGTCCGTTCGCCAGCTCCACGCGAAACATGGCATTGGGCAGTCCTTCGATTACGGTACCTTCAACCTCAATGGTTTCTTTTTTGGCCATTAACTATAATTCTACGCTTATCACCCTATTGACGCAATATGTTAAGCAACCGTTAATATCTCGGCGCCATCATCTCTGATGGCTATGGTATGTTCAAAATGGGCCGAAAGGCCGCCGTCGGCAGTCAACACCGTCCACATGTTGGACGATAACCGCGTTAGCCAGCCGCCAGTGTTGACCATAGGCTCTATCGCCAATGTCATCCCCCTTCGGAGCACCAGGCCCTGGCCGGGAGTCCCGAAATTCGGGATCTGCGGGTCTTCATGGAGGTCCGTCCCGATCCCGTGGCCTGAGTATTCCCGGACCACCGAGAAGCCCCTTGCCTCGGCAAAGCGCTGAACGGCGCACGATATATCACCCATCCGTGCACCGTGCCTGGCCGCCCTGATGCCTTCGTCCAGGGCGCCCCGGGTGGCCTCCAGAAGGGACTCCTTCAGGGGTGTTAACCTGCCAAGGCCAACAGTGACCGCGGCATCCCCCTGGTAGCGATCATAAACGGCGCCTACATCGATGGATACCAGGTCCCCGTCTTTCAGAACCCGGGACCCCGGTATCCCATGGACGATTTCATTGTTGACCGAAACACAGATATGCCCCGGAAAGCCCCGGTAGCCCTTGAAGGACGATGTGGCCCCGTGTTTCTTGATCTCGTCTGCTGCTATGGAATCAAGTTCAATAGTTTTCATGCCTGCCCTGGCAGACCGCGCGAGCTTCTCAAGTACCAGTGCGACTATTCTGCCCGCCTGCCGCATTAATTCAATTTCGGAATCCGATTTTATTATTATGCCCATTGCCGCGGCGACAGCTACCTGGAGCCCCCGGCCGCGGACAGTCTGCCTGGCAGCGCCTTCAAAGCGCCCTTCAGCGACGCCCAGACACCATCTACTTCCTGATCGCCGCGGATTTCAAGAAGCTTGCTTCTGCCCGCATAGTAGGTAATAAGCGGCTGCGTTTGTCTAAAATACTCCTCCAACCGTTTCTTGATAGTTGCCGGCCGGTCATCATCGCGCTGGTAAAGCCTCCCTCCGCATTTATCGCATTTCCCCGGCACCTTTGGCGGCGCATTGACTTCGTGATACGGAGCCTGGCAATTTTCACAAATCCACCGGCCACTGAGACGCTTGAGTAACTCTTCTTCCGAAACCATGAGATAGATGACCCGGGTTATCTCCTTGCCGACAGCATGCAGCGCCGTTTCCAGGGCCTCGGCTTGCTCGGTGTTTCGCGGGAACCCGTCCAGGATGAACCCTGCGGCGCAGTCCGGCTCTTTGATCCGTTCCAGGATCATGCCGATAGTGATTTCGTTGGGCACCAGGGCGCCTCTATCCATATACGTCTTGGCCAGCAAGCCCAGCCTGGTTCCCTGCTGGGCATTTTTCCGGAACAAATCGCCTGAGGCGATGTGGGCCAGTTTCATTTCCCTGGACAGAAAAACGGCTTGCGTGCCTTTGCCTGCCCCCGGGGCGCCTAACAAAATAAGGTACATCGGGAGTTACCTGATGAATCCTTCGTAATGACGTACCAGTAGTTGCGCTTCCAGTTGCTTCATGGTATCGAGCACCACGCCCACTACGATCAGCAGACCGGTACTGGATAGCTGTAGCTGCTGTCCGGCAGTACCCGTGCCGAGCTGGGCAAAATATGGTGATACCGCCACGAACGCGAGGAAAAGGGCGCCGCCCCAGGTGATGCGATTGATCACCCGGTTAAGGTATTGCTCGGTCAGTTTCCCCGGGCGGATGCCGGGCACAAACCCGCCCTGCTTCTGCAGCGTTTCCGCCAGGTTCTGCTGCTGGAAGATTACCATGGTGTAAAAGAAAGCAAAAGCCAGTACCAGCAAGAAATACATGAGCCAGTAGAACCAGTTTGTGCCGTCAAAAACCCTGGCGATGAAATTGGCCGCAGTTCCGACAAACCCCGGACTGTTCCTGAAGAAATTGGCCATCTGCCCCGGAAAGATCATGATGGACATGGCAAAAATCAACGGGATCATGCCGGCGCTGTTAACCCGCAGGGGAATATGGGTCGAGCCGCCCTGTCGCATTACGCGGCCGCGTTGGAAAATAGTCCGGGCATATTGCACCGGGATACGCCGGTGGGCCTCGGTGAACATTACAATGACCACTACCAGGCCCAGGCCGAGGATAAAGAAGGCTACCAGGCCGATTATTTGTTCCCTGGCCAGGAGGGATTGTCCTATCAAACCGGGGAGTCCCGACACGATGCCGCCGAAGATTATTATGGATATGCCATTGCCGATGCCGTGCTCGGTTATGCGTTCGCCAAGCCAGACCAGGAGCATCGTGCCTGCCACCATGGTAAACACCATGCTCACGGTGGGCAACAATCTGGCCCCTGTCAGGCCGATATCCATGGTGATTACCTGCAGTTGGCCGGAGCTGAAGAGAACTAACTGGCCGTAGGCCTGAAGAGCGGCCAGGGGTACGGTGACCCAGTGGGTTATGACATTGAGCCGGTTCCGGCCGGCTTCTCCCTCTTTCGCCAGGGCGGCCAGGCTCGGTATGACCGGAATCAGCAGTTGCATAATGATGGAAGAGGTAATATAAGGATAAACGCCCATGGCGGCCACACTGAAGTTTCTCATTGCCCCACCGCTAAACAGGTCCAGCATTCCAAAAAGCTGGCTTTGCTGAAACAGCCTTCCCAATGCCTCGAGATCAACGCCGGGCAGCGGCACGTGCGCTATGAAACGGAAAATGACCAGGATGCCCAGGGTAAAGAGTATCTTGCGTCTCAGGTCCGGCAGGCTGAAGGCATCCCTCATTGCCGACAGGAGCTTGGAGACTCCCTCTTTCTGTTGCCTCATCATCAGGCGATGACCTCCGCTTTACCCCCGAGCTCCTCCAGCATTGCCCTGGACGAAGCCGAAAACGCATGCGCCTTGACTACCAGGGCGTGCTCCAGCTTGCCGTCACCCAATACCTTAACGGGATTTTTCAGCGACTTGATCAGGCCGGCCTCAACCATCTTCTGCGGGGTGACTTCAGTGCCGCTTTCAAATTTATTCAGAGAGCCGATGTCGACGAGAGAAAATTCCTTTTTGAAAATGTTCTTGAAGCCTCTTTTGGAGGGGAGCCTCTTTATCAGCGGTAGCTGGCCGCCTTCAAACCCCGGGCGCACCCCGCCGCCGGCCCGGGCCTTCTGCCCCTTTTGCCCGCGGCCGGAGTAGGTGCCGTGACCGCTGCCGTCTCCCCTGCCAACTCTTTTATGTTTGAATTTTGAACCCGGAGCCGGCTGCAATTCGTTTTGCTTTACCAAAGGGTCTATTTCCCCCCTTCTTCTACTTTTAGCAGATGGCGGACTTTGGTTATCATCCCTCTCATCGACGGGTTATCCTCAACCTTCACTTTCTGGTTAAGACGGCGCAGCCCGAGCGCCCTTATGGTGTCCCTCTGGTCCCGAGAGTATCCTATTGCGCTTTTTACCCAGGTGACGACTATTTCAGCCAACTTTCTGTGCCTCCTGCGGCGCCGCCATTCGTTTATCGGCCGGCGGTGCGCCTCTGGCCTGTCTGAGCCCGGTCAGGCCGGCGATAGCCGCTTTAGCCAGGTTCACCGGGTTTGGATTTCCCAGGGACTTCGTCAAAACGTCCCGTACCCCGGCGGCCTCCAGCACTGCCCTCACCCCGCCACCGGCTACCAGGCCGGTCCCGGGCAGTGCAGGCTTGAGTAACAGTTTTGAAGCGCTGAACTTAACTCGTGTTTCGTGGGGAATAGTCCCGCCCTTCAGTAGGACCGAGACCATACTTTTTCGGGCGGCCACTCCTGCTTTGCGAATCGCCTCCGGTACTTCATGGGCTTTGCCGATACCCAGGCCCACTTTTCCCTGACCGTCACCGACGACAACCACGGCGCTGAAACCGAACCTCTTGCCGCCTTTCACCACCTTGGCCACGCGGTTAATGTATACGATTTTTTCCCTTAGTGGAATTTCCGGAGCTTCCTCTATGATTTCTCGTTGAGCGACCATGCTTTTCCTTCAATTAATACCTAAAACTTAAGCCCGCCCTCGCGCGCCCCCTCCGCCAGGGACTTCACCCTGCCATGATACCTGTAGCCGCCACGGTCAAAAACAACGCTGTCAATCCCTTTTTGCAGCGCCCGTTCCGCGAGAGCCTTTCCCACGAGTTGGGCCTGGTCTTTCTTGGGCGTGGCAGCCACTTTTTGCTTCAACTCCGGGTCCAGGGTCGAAACAGCCAGCAGGGTCGTGCCGGCCGTGTCGTCGATAATCTGGCCATAGATATGATTGAGACTCCTGAAAACATTCAGGCGCGGTCTGGCGCCCGTCCCGGACACCTTCGCCCGGACTCGCTGATGCCTTATTGCCCTGGCGACGCGCAGGTCTCCCTTTTTTCTAATGATCTTCATTATTTCTTCTTTCCTGCGGCCTTGCCAGCCTTACCAGCCTTTTGCCTGATCTTCTGGCCGGCGTATCTAATTCCCTTGCCTTTATAAGCATCGGGCAGACGCCGGGCATGAAGGTTCGCGGCCGCCTGTCCCACCGCTTCCTTATCAATTCCCATTATCTTCACCCGGGTGGGGCTTTCGACCTGAAAACTGATTCCCGGCGGCGGGGTTATGTCAAGGATATGGGTGTAACCGACCTGCAGGGTAACATTATCCTTGACCTTCTGCGCCTTGTAACCCACGCCGGATATTTCCAGGCTCTTCTCGAAGCCATCAGTTACTCCCTTTACCATGTTGGCCACCAGGGTACGAGTCAGGCCGTGCAATTGCCGGTGCAACCGGCCATCCGAAGGGCGCGAAACGCTTATCACCGAGTTTTCCAGAGAAATCTGCATTTCCGGGTGAAAGGAACGTTTCAACTCGCCCTTCGGCCCCTTCACGGTAACTTCGTTGCCGCTGATGTTTACCTGGACCTTACCAGGAATTGGTATGGGTTGTTTCCCTATTCGAGACATTCTTGACCTCGGTCGATCCTACCAAACGTAGCAGAGCAATTCGCCGCCCATTTTTCGTTTCCATGCCTCCTGCCCGGTCATCAGTCCCCTGGATGTTGACACAATAGCTATGCCAAGGCCACCGTAAACCTTCGGGATATCGCCTCTTTTTACGTAGACCCTCAGTCCGGGCTTGCTTACCCTTTTCAGACCATAAATAACCGGCTGCTTTCTTTCGGCGTATTTCAGATTGATCTTTATGGTGCGTTGAGGTTTTTCTTTGAGCACCTCAAAATCGGTAACAAATCCTTCATCCTTGAGAATGCGTGCTATGGCCAGGGACATACGGCTGGCGGGCACGACGACAGAAGGATGTCTGGCCAGGATCGCGTTACGAATTCTGGTCAACATGTCCGCTATGGGGTCGCTAACATTAAAGCTCATTTTTCCAGTCCTACCAGCTCGATTTCCGGACTCCGGGCAATTGCCCGAAGCTGGCCATGCGGCGGAAGCATATGCGGCATAATCCGAATTTTCGTATGTAACCGCGAGGCCGCCCGCAGACTTTGCAGCGGTTCCGCCCTTGGACTTTGTATTTAGGCGTCCGTTGAGACTTTACTATTTTAGATGTCTTGGCCATTTGCCTGCTAACTCCTGGTAAAGGGCATTCCTAATAGTTCCAGCAATCTGAGTCCTTCCGCCGGATTGCGCGCGGTGGTGACAATGGATATTTCCATCCCCCGGATCTTGTCGACCTTGTCATATTCGATTTCCGGAAACACGATTTGTTCTTTGAGACCCAGGCTGTAATTGCCGCTTTTATCGAAGGCAGTCCTGGGTATTCCTTGAAAGTCCCGTATGCGGGGCAATACAGCATTAAAAAGCTTATCCAGGAAATCATACATACGCTTCCCCCTCAACGTCACCTTCAGTCCAATAGCCTGTCCCTTTCTCAGCTTGAAATTGGCGATGGACTTCTTGGCCCTGGTGGTCACCGGATGCTGGCCGACGATGGCCGTCAGGTCCTTTTCTGCGGCCTCGAGCGCCTTGGCATTAGTCAGGGCTTCGCCGAGCCCGATATTCAAGACGACCTTTTGCAGCCGCGGGACCTGCATCACGTTCTTGAATTTGAACTCATCCCTCAGGGCCGGCAAGACTTTGCTGTCATAGTCTTCTCTTAATGACACTTGCTTTCCTTACTGGACCAATCTGTTATTCGATTACTTCCTGGCAAACGTGGCAAAACCTCACTTTTTTCCCATCTTCCAGGAACCTGAATCCGATCCTCGCCGGATGGTTGCACTTAGGGCAGAGCAGCATTACATTGGAAACCTTCAGCGGCGCCTCTCTCTCTACAATTCCGGCCTGCCGCACCATGCCGGATGCCCGCGTATGCTTCTTGATCATGTTCGCCCCTTCCACGATCACCCGGTCCTTCTTGATCCACACCGAACGTACTTTGCCCTTTTTGCCGCGGTCCTTGCCGGCAATAACCAGCACATTATCATTCTTGTGAATGTTCATGACCTAAAGCACCTCCGGCGCCAGGGAGATTATCTTCATAAAGTTCTTTTCGCGCAGTTCCCTGGCTACGGGACCAAAAACCCGCGTCCCTTTCGGATTATTCTTTTCACTCAATATGACTGCCGCGTTATCATCGAACCTGATGTATGACCCATCGGGCCTGCGGTAGGGCCTCGTTACCCGGACTACGACGGCACGGACGACATCGCCTTTTTTGACACTCGCCCCGGGGATTGCCTGCTTAACGGCAGCCACCACCACATCGCCCACGTAAGCATATCTCCTCCTGGTGCCGCCCGGGACATTGATGCACATGATGCTCCGGGCGCCGGAATTGTCAGCCACTTTCAGTCTGGTATATGTCTGTATCACTTCTTTTGCTCTGACATTTCTTCAGTTTCGATTTCGCCGGGCTTGACGCCAATGAACTCCCCCTTCCGGACAACCTGCAGCACCTTCCAGGTCTTGTCCTTGGAGATGGGGCGCGTCT
>CAZFEA010000006.1:0-26161 GCA_964518085.1 uncultured Dehalococcoidia bacterium | reverse complement strand
ATCTTCAGCTTACCGCGCTTCTTTTGCTCTTCCTCAGCCCTGGCGATGGCCAGCAGCTCCTCAGGGCTGGGGCGGGGACGTTCTTCAGCCATGTGATTGGTCCAGAGCCAGATTGAGTTTCAACACGTTCACCCGGGGCTCACCCAGGATGCCGAACTGGCGGCCTTCCGTGAAACGGTCCACCAGTGCCTTGACTTGCTCCTCGCTTAACCCGCGGCGCCGCGCGATTCGGGGGACCTGGTAAATAGCCGCAGCGATGCTGATGTGCGGGTCCAGGCCGCTGGCGGAAAAGGTAACCAGGTCAATGGGGATTGGCCGGTCATTGCCCGGATCGGCGGCTTTCAGGGCGTTGACCCGCGCCTGTACGGCCTGCCGGAGCGCCGGATTTGCCGGTCCATAGTTCGATCCCGAGGATGAGGCGGCATTGTAGGGGAAGGGCGATGTCGCCGAAGGCCTGCCCCAGAAATACTCGGGGCGGCTGAACGGCTGTCCAATAAGGTCAGAGCCAGCAGTCCGTCCCGCTTCTTCGATCAGGCTGCCGTTAGCCCGGCGCTGAAAAACCGACTGGGCAATCCCGGTCACTACCAGGGGATAGATTATCCCCGTGAGTAGGGTGAAAAGCCCCAGGAATTTCAGCGCGATTCCAAATTGACCCCACATTGATATTATCCTCCGTAGCGGCATCCGCCTGATGAGGCGGACGCGTGCCTGACCGTAGCCGCGGGCCGTTGGCCCGCTCTCAAATGAACCGAAATGGAGTTAACTGGCTCATACATTTTTTCGTGCAAGGGTGCCGTTTTACCCTCACCCCTCCGGCTTCGCTCAGGGCAAGCTCTGACCCTCTCCCGTCAAGGGAGAGGGGAGTAAAGAAACCTAGACCAGGTGTAAAGCCACTAGGGCCATGTCGATCAACTTGATGCCGATAAACGGGGCGACTAACCCGCCGGCGCCATAGACCAGAAGGTTGTTGCGCAGGAGCCTGGCCGCCTCCATCGGCCGGTACGGCACGCCGCGCAGGGCCAGCGGCACCAGCATCATGATTATCAGGGCGTTGAAAATCACCGCCGATATTACCGCGCTCTCAGGCGTGGCCAGGCGCATGAAGTTCAATGCCTGCAGCGCCGGGTAGGTAGAGGCAAACGCCGCCGGAATGATGGCAAAATACTTGGAAACGTCGTTGGCGATGCTGAATGTGGTCAGGGCGCCGCGGGTCATCAGCAGTTGCTTGCCTATCTCTACGATATCGATGAGCTTGGTTGGATTGCTGTCAAGGTCGATCATATTGGCCGCTTCCCGGGCCGCCTGTGTTCCGGTGTTCATTGCTACCGCCACGTCCGCCTGCGCCAGGGCCGGGGCATCGTTGGTGCCGTCGCCGGTCATGGCTACCAGCCGTCCACCGGCCTGGTGGCCGCGTATCAGTTCCAGTTTCGTCTCCGGAGTAGCCTGAGCCAGAAAATCGTCCACTCCCGCTTCGGCGGCGATAGCGGTCGCCGTCAATGGATTATCGCCGGTGATCATCACCGTCTTGATGCCCATCTTTCGCATCTGCATGAAGCGCTCTTTAATGCCTCCTTTGACTATGTCCTTGAGGTGGACAACACCGACTGCCTCGCCGTTCCGGCTGACAACCAGCGGCGTGCCGCCGCCGCGCGAAATGTTATCCACGGTAATCTTCAGTTCCGCCGGCGCCTGTTTTCCCTGTTTCTCGATATAGGCGATGATGGCATCAGCCGCTCCCTTGCGGATGCTCAGCCCGTCCATGTCGACACCGCTCATGCGTGTCTGGGCCGAAAACGGGATAAAACGCATGCCGGCCCGTTTCTCCGCGGCGACGCCTCCCCTCAGTCCATACCTTTCCTTTGCCAGAATGACGATGCTCCGTCCTTCCGGCGTCTCGTCGGCCAGGGACGCCAGTTGCGCCGCCTCGGCCAGTTTGCGGGCGTCTACCTGCCCGACCGGTATGAAGTCCACCGCCTGCCGGTTACCGAGCGTTATGGTGCCTGTCTTGTCCAGCAACAACACATCTACATCTCCCGCCGCCTCTACGGCGCGGCCCGACAGGGCGATAACATTACGGCGGATCAGACGGTCCATGCCGGCGATGCCGATGGCGGGCAGCAGGCCGCCGATAGTGGTTGGTATCAGGCAGACGAGCAAAGCGGCCAGGACGGTGATGGTGACCGGCGCCCCCTGCCCGCTGGCCCGGACGCTATAGAGTGAATACGGCAACAGCGTGATACAGACAACGAGAAAGACGATGGTAAAGGCAGCCAGCAGGATGTTAAGGGCTATTTCGTTGGGGGTTTTCTGGCGTTTGGCGCCTTCAACCAGGCCTATCATGCGATCGAGAAATCCCGCACCGGGGCTGGCGGTCACCCGGACTACCAGCCAGTCTGATAACACCCGAGTCCCGCCGGTGACCGCGCTCCGGTCGCCTCCTGCTTCCCGGATCACCGGGGCGCTCTCGCCGGTGACGGCGCTCTCATTTACCGAAGCAATGCCTTCAATTACTTCGCCATCGCCGGGAATGATATCGCCGGCTTCGACCAGGAAAACATCGTCCTGCCGCAGGACAGTGGAAGGCACCAGTTCGTAACTGGCCCCATATTTCGGCTGGAAGAGCCTCCTGGCTTGTGTTTCTTTACGCGTCCGCCGGAGCGCGGCCGCCTGCGCTTTGCCCCGGCCTTCGGCCAGCGCCTCGGAGAAGTTGGCAAATATCACCGTGAGCCACAGCCACAGCGAGATGGCGCCGATGAAACCACTGCCGGCCTCTCCCTGCCCGATCAGCGCCTGCAGCCACAATACGGTGGTCAACACGCTGCCCACCTCCACCACGAACATCACCGGATTGCGGAGCATCCAGCGAGGGTTTAGCTTCAAGCAAGCGTCAATAAGGGCACGCCGGTATACCTGCCCTCCGGTGACCGGCCGTTTCTTTGAGTGTATTCGGCGCGAGCCGCCTGTCATTACTTCTTTCCTTGTCACATCCCGTAGGGGTTTGATTTATCAAACCCGAACAGGGCTTGATGAATCAAGCCCTTACGGTGCATCAATCAATGCGTCTGCAACAGCAGTTGTTCCGCTACCGGGCCGAGCGACAGCGCCGGGAGGAAACTGAGCGCCCCCACGATAATCACTACCGCAATGAGCCAGAAAATGAAAAGCGGGGTGTGCGTAGGCAGCGTCCCCGGGGTTACCGGCACCTTCTTCTTTCGCACCAGTGATCCCGCTATCGCCAGCGCCGGTATCGCCAGCCAGTAACGGCCAAAGAGCATGGCCAGACCGAGGGCGATATTGTAAAAGGGGGTGTCCGCGCCGATGCCGGCGAAGGCGCTGCCGTTGTTGTTGCCGGCCGAGGAGAAGGCGTACAACACTTCGCTGAAACCGTGGGCGCCGGGATTGAGCACCCCTGCCCTGCCTGCCGGAATGATGACCGCAATTGCCGTACCGAATAGTACCAGCAATACCGGGATCAGCACCATCAATGAAGCCATCTTCATTTCATAGGCTTCGATCTTTTTGCCCAGGTATTCAGGGGTACGCCCTATCATCAGGCCGGCGACAAACACCGCGATAATGACGAAGGCCAACATACCGTACAGGCCGGAGCCGACCCCGCCATAGACCACTTCTCCAAGCTGAATCAGCCACAACGGGACCAGTCCCCCGAGGGGGGTAAATGAATCGTGCATGGCATTCACCGAGCCATTGGAGGCGCTGGTTGTGGCGGTGGCCCAGAGAGCCGAACCGGCGATGCCGAAACGCACCTCCTTGCCTTCCATGTTGCCGCCGGGCTGTAGCTCAGTGGTGGACTGGTCGACATTAAGCCCGGCCGCGGCCGGATTGCCGCCGTGCTCCGCCCACACCGCCACCGATAACGTGCCCACAAAGATTAACGTCATCGCGGCGAAGATGGCCCACCCCTGGCGCGTGTCGCCAACCATTTTGCCAAAGGTGTAGCACAGCGCTGCGGGTATGAGCAGAATGGCCAGCATCTCCACGAAGTTAGAAAAGGGGGTGGGGTTTTCAAAGGGATGGGACGAGTTGACGTTAAAGAAGCCGCCCCCATTGGTGCCCAGTTGCTTGATTGCAACTTGCGACGCCGCCGGGCCCAGCGCCAGCATTTGCTCATTAATACCCTGTCCGCTCGTGTCCTGCGCCGGGTGCAGCAACGCCACTTCCTTTGCCCCCTGGAATGTCTGTACTACACCCTGAGAGACCAGGACCAGAGCCAGGACCAGTGCCAGTGGCAGCAGGATGTAAAGCACCGCCCGGCTCATATCCACCCAAAAATTGCCTATGGTTCTCGCCGAGTGCCTTACGAAGCTACGTATGATGGCAACCAGTATGGCTATGCCCGTAGCCGCGGAAAGAAAATTCTGCACTGTAAATCCGAGCAGGCTGGACAGATGGCTCATCGTTGTCTCGCCCCGATAGCTCTGCCAGTTGGTGTTGCTGGCAAAACTTACCGCGGCATTGAATGCCGTGTCCGGGGGCACTCCTCCAAGATTCCGGGGGTTAAGAGGGAGGATGGCCTGGAGGCGTTGCAGGACATAGAGTAGCAGCAAACCGGCAAAGTTGAACACCAGCATACTGAGGGCATAGGCCTTCCAGTCCATTTCCTCATCGGTTCGTAGCCCCGCGATACGATAGACAAGGCATTCAATTGGACCGGCCACTCTTGTCAGGAAGGTGCGCTGGCCCTGGTAGACATGCGCCATGTAAGCCCCCAGGGGCTTGACCAGCAGGAAAAAGACCACCAGGTACAGTGCGATCTGGAGCCACCCGGAGATGGTCATTTGAACCACTCCGGTTTGAGCAGGGCTATGATAAGGTACAGCAGCAGACAGAGGGAAATCACAGCCGAAACAATATATAGCGTACCCACAATATCACCTCATCAGCCGCTGGCAGGCGATTACCAGCCCCAGGGTCGCCAGGAAGAAAAGCACGATTATGGCCAGGATAGCAAAGTCATTCATAATCGTCACCAATCTCATTCTAGCAGGAGCAACGGGCAAGGAAAAGGGATTGTAAAAGGTGTAGGGGCGAACCAGAGAGCCACGATGCAATCGTAGCTCGGCGGCTCGCCCGCCACATCATCCATTGAGGCTCAAAAAGCAAATAAGAAGCCTGAGGCGTGGCAAAAGGGCGAAATTCCCCGGAAAATGCAGCCTTCGTAGCGGCGAGGTCCCCTCGCCCGGCCCCAGGCGCGGAAACCGCGCCGCTATCGTCGGGAATGGCCATTCTCATTCCAGGGTTGTGAGCACAGCTCACGGGTGTTTGGTGTGGTCTTGTTCAGGCCATTCTACCCGAGGTAATACACCGACGGCTCGGTGCCATGTTCCGGGTGAAGCTGGCGGCCGCGGCTGGCGCGGATGAGCTGTGATACCTCGCTATCGGGATCATCAAGGTCGCCGAAAAAACGCGCCTTGGTCATGCAATTGTTGACACATGACGGGGTGGCCTCCCGGTCGACACCTGGTTTGAGACCCTTCTTGATCCCCTCGTCTATCTTCTCGACGCAGAAGGTGCATTTCATGACCACGCCCTTTTGCAGTTGTTCATCGCTGGCTTTTTCCCAGGGTGTTTCGCCTTTGCCCGGGAAATAGGTGTCGTGGCTGTTGTTGTAGTACCGGGCGCCGTAGGGGCAGGCCATCATGCAGTACCGGCAGCCGACGCATTTATCATAGTTGACCACCACGATGCCGTCTTCCCTTTTCTCGGTGGCTCCGGAAGGGCAGACCTTGACGCAGGCGGCTTCCTTGCAATGATTGCACAGGACGGGCATCAATATCTTGCCGACAGAGGGATAGCTGCCCTGCTCCTTGACCAGCACCCGGCACCAAGATATCCCCGGCGGCAGCATATGCTCCATCTTGCAGGCCATCATGCATCCCAGACAGCCGATGCATTTGCTCAGGTCGATTACCATTCCGTATCTCATAGCTACGCCTTGTACACTTTCGCCTTTATCGTTGACTGCATGGTCCCCGTCACCTGGTCGGTCCATTCGTAGCTCACCGGCGTCAGGGCATTGACCGAAACCCTGCCGGTGTCCCTGGCGACCGGCGTCAGGAACTGGCCGAACTGCCCGGCCATCAAGATCGTATCCGGGCGGATGCCCTCGCCCAGGGTTACCTTGCCTTTGACCTTTCCCACCTGCGATTGTACCCAAATCTCGTCGCCCTCCTCGATCCCTTTGGCTCTGGCGGTCTTGGCGTTCATCAGGATCTCGGCCTGACCGGGCACCTGCTGGATGATCTCATTGTGGACCGCGCAGTCGACGTTGCTGGCATTGCTGAACTGCGGCAGCCGGCAGGTAGTCACGTACAGGTCATATTCCCTGGGGACAGTATCCAGTATCGAAGGCATGTATGTCGGCAGCGCCACGTATTCTTTGGTGGGCCAGTAATCGATGCCCACTTCGGCGAGTTTGGCGCCCAGGTTTTCTCCCACGGTTTTGACCAGCTCCATGTATGGGACGCTGTAACGGACCTTTTCCGTGGTCATTTTGAGGTGTACACTGTATTGCTCCGGGACGGTGAGCGGCGGCAATAACGCGGTATGTTTCTTGAACCATTCGATGTCTTTCTCGCCGTTGGTCAGCGACTTGAGCCAGCGGTCGACGATTTCGATCCAGGGATATTTGGTGTCCGGGGCCAGTTTCCATGGGTCCCTCAAACCGAAGCGGATGTTGACGAATTTATTATAGTCGGCCAGGAAGCCCATGCGGTCGGCGAGCTCGGTCAGGATGTCGGCAATGTCCCGGTTATTGGGCGGCGGCTCAACCACCGGCTGTCTCATTACGATGCCCCGGAAGCGGCGACCCGAACCCAGCTTGTAGTCAGTGTTGATGACCTCGTATCGCTCCAGTTCGGTGAGGTCGGGCAATACGATATCGGCAAGCTGGGTAACTTCGTCGTAGGTGTAAGCAATGGACACGATGAAGGGAATCTTCTTCAGGGCATCGACAATCAGTTCAGGCTCTCCCACCGAGACCACGGCATTGTTCCTGAAACGCAGGTAGGCTTCCGGCAGTGGCGGCAAAGGCAGGTTGGCCGGGGGCCGGACCAGGTTGACGAATACCAGGTGCGCCGAGTGCCCCCATATCTTGGTGAAGGGTACGAAGGTCTCGCACATGTCCCAGGAAACCGGCGGCCAGGTAAACGGGTAAAAGACCGGCTCAGGCATGCCGTCCGGGCCGGGCTTGATGCCGTGGTCGTAATAGGTTGGATGGGCGCATCCGCCATGATGGCCGCCCACCGTCTCCAGGGCGCCGACCAGGGCCACCAGGGTGTGCTGGGCCAGTATGTTCTGGTATGAATGCACCCCGGACTCTACCGGCCGCCCGATGATGACATCCACCGGCCGATAAGGCAGGTCGTGGCCATCGAGGCGGATGGTGCTGCCGATGCAGGCGTTATCAACGAAGTCTTTAGCCACCCGGCGGATGGTGGCCGCGGGAACATCGGTTATTCCGGCAGCCCATTCCGGAGTATATTGAAGAACGTGGTCTTTGAGAAGCTGGAAGGCCGGCCTGGCCTGGTGGCTATCGACCGTGTAGCTCCCTTCAATGGCCGGGTCTTTGAGCGACGGATCATTGAATAATTTGGCTGAATTGCTGGCTGCATCCCAGATTAAAGGCCGGTTGGTCTCTTTATCCCTCAGAAAGTGGCCGTCGGCGCCCACCAGGTAGGGGGAATTGGTGGTGTTCTTGATAAAGTGAACGTCGAAGGTCTTTAACTCGTGGAGGATGACATGTATCAGGCTGAGCATGAAAGCCACATCGGTGGCCGGGCGGATGGGTATCCATTCCTCGGCTTTGGCGGCGGTGAGGGTCATCACCGGGTCCACCACTACCTTTTTGGAATTGGCATAGTGCAGGTTGCCGCTGGTGCCGCCCGAGGCGGCCACGTTGCTGCCCAGGATGAGCATGTATTTGGTGTAATAGGTGTCGGGGGCGCAGCGAAACCCGCCGTGGATGGTGTTGCCGAACTGGTGCACTCCCAGCCCGCAGCGGATACCGGAGCCGCCGCGCAGGTCCTGCATCGGGCCGAAGGCGATGTAGAACGCCTCCCAGGTGCCGCCCATGGCCATCTGGGCCACGCTATGGAAGGTGCTGCATACCCGGCGGGCGTCCCTGTCCCTGATATCTTTCAATCTTTTAGCCACGGTATCGAGGGCCTCATCCCAGCCTATTTCCACCCATTTCGGGTCTTCGTTGATCCCCTTTTTCGGGTTGGTCCTTTTCAGGGGGGACTTGATGCGGTTGGGGTTGTACACCTTTTCGACCAGGCCATAGGGCTTGGGGCAAAGCCGGCCCTGGTTGCGGGCGCGCTCGGCAAACTCGGGTTCCTCCAGGTTGCCCTGCACGTTGACCACTACCCCGTTAACGCGGTGGTAGCGGTGCAGGCACGGCCCCATCACGCAGAACCAGCAGGCGCTGGGTATCCAGACATCTTCCTTTATCTCCGGCCTGGTGCTCTTACCAAGCGCATCTTTGATTATTGACCTGACCATAGTTCTTGCTCCAATTTACTCCGGTACCACAGGCCGCCGTGCCTGTGAGTCTTGTCCCTGTGACCAAGGCTCATAGCACTGGTCGAAACCTTCGGACATAAACCATCGGTACTCCTCCGGCCTGGCCACGATCTTTGCCTTCACCGGGTTGCAAATAATGTAGTTCATCTTTTCCAGCAGTTCGGCCTCATTCCGGATGATCCTGTCGTAGCTTTCCTCTGTCCAAACCGTACCCTTCGTCTGAAGAATTCTTTGAATTCGATTCGCAGTATAGCTCTTCAGAGTATGCGTTATCTCCGATAGCGAATAGAACCGATTTGCGCTTTTCTCCAGCGGCAGCAACAGGACATGAACGTGGCTCTCCATCACCGCGCACCCGTAGAGGTGGTATTTTTTGCCCGCGTTGAACCTGAGGTTATCAAGAACGATGTCCATGGCCTCGGGAGGGAGCCGGAAGCCTTCGAAGGTCCTACAGGTAATGAAGTAAACGCTGCCGCCCTGTTCCCAATGAGGCAGGTTACGCTTGCGCATGGAGAATTCAATGTTCTGCTTGGGGCTTTCCGAGTTTTCGGAAATTCTGGTCTTCATTTTGGCGTAAACCTAAATCCGGCTCTGGGTGAAGTTGCGAGACTCACAGGCAGGGCCGCCTGTGGTACCGGTTTGTTCACTCCGGCTCCGGGTGAAGTTGCGAGACTCACAGGCAGGGACGCCTGTGCCACCCTTGCAATTCTTCAATTTTTCAATCGCCCCATTCCTGTGAGCACCTTCTCTCTGGTGATCGGCAGGTCCTTGATTCTGACTCCTACCGCATCGTAGACGGCATTGGCGATGGCCGGCGCGGTGGCGATGAGGGCCAGTTCTCCCACACCTTTGGCGCCATAGGGCCCTATGGGGCTGGCTACCTCCACGATGAAAGCTTTATTATTATTGATCTCCGGCAGGTCGAGCGCACCCGGTATGCGATAGTCCCGGAACCCGTTATTGAGAACGGCGCCCGTTTCACCGGCTACCACTTCCTCAAAGATGGCGCTGCCGACGCCCATGGCGTTGCCCCCCTCTATTTGCCCCTCCACGATGGCTGGATTTACCGCCTTGCCCACGTCGCAGGCTACCGCGCTCCTTAATAGCTTGACCTCGCCCGTCTCCACGTTGACCGCCACCTCCACCGCGGTGGCGATGTGGGAATAGTCGAATACCGCTCGTTCGCTCTGCCCGGTCTCCGGGTCCTCGGGCGCCGCCGGCCCGGTGAACGCGCCGCGGCCGATGATCTCGCCGCCTTCCAGCGGTATCCCCATGGGATTGAAAAGCTCCGTGATTCCTATTGACCTGTCCGGCGCTTCCTTGACATAAATCCTTCCGCCGCTGGTGGCCAGGTCCCAGGCGCCGAGTTTGCGGGCGGCCATCTTGAATAACTGTTGCTTCACGTCGTTGCAGGCGGCGATCAGGGCGTTGCCGTTGTGGGTCAGGGAGCGGCTGGCCACAGTGCCATAATCAAAGGGACAGTAGGCTGTGTCGCCGTTGATAATCCTCACCTGCTCCACCGGCGCCTCGAACTGCTGGGCGGCGATCTGGGCCAGCGTCGTCTCAACGCCCTGACCCAGCTCCACGGCGCTGCTGCGGACTTCGATCACACCATCCTGCCACATTTTTACGGTGACTACCGAAGTAGACCCGGCGATGGTAGATTTGTTGCCGATGCCGATGCCTTTTCCTTTTCTCCAAACGCCGGCGACCTCCGCAGGCTTCTGGCCCCATTTGATCCACTCCGCCACCCTGTCCAGGCACTCTGCAACCCCGATGCTCTGCGTCACCATACCGCTGACGTCTCTTTCTTCCTCGCGCAGGATGTTCCTCTTCCTGACCGTCACCGGGTCGAGGCCCAGTTTTCCGGCGATGATGTCCATTTGCTGCTCGATGGGCCATTCCACCTCGGGGCAGCCAAACCCCCGGAGGGCGCCGGTCAGGGGCAGATTGGTGTAGACGCCCCGGGAATCCAGTTTGAAATTTGGCACGCGATAGGTGCCGGCAGCGCCGGCGACGGCCCGGCGCACAATCAGTATGCTGTAGTCGCTGTAGAGCCCGATGGCCAGCGCCACCCGCATTTCCCTGGCAACCAGGGTCCCGTCTTTCCTGACGCCGTCCCGTATGTAGGTGGCAAACGGCACCCGGTGCCCGCCAAAAGTGAACATCTCCTCCCTGGTGAAGAACACGCCCACCGGACGGCCGCTCTTTTGGGCCAGGAGCGCGGCGATGGGCTCAGCCCGGATGCCCCCCTTGCCTCCGTAGCCGCCGCCGATAAAGCTGGACAGCACCCTTACCCTGGCCGGAGGCAGGTTGAACAGCCGGCTGAGGCAGGTCCTGACGGGGTTAACCATTTGCGATGAAGACCTTATGGTCAGGCTTCCGTCGGGCTCGAACCAGGCCAGGGACATGTGTGGCTCCAACTGGCAGTGCTGGATGCGGGCCGTGGTGAAGTTGTTTTCGACGATCAGGTCGGCTTCCTTAAAGCCCCGCTCGATATCCCCGCAGCGCAGGGTGAACGTCTGGCAGACATTCGGCCTCAGGGGATCCGGCCGGATGGGCACTGCGGTCAATGGTTTGTAGGTGCGCATGTCCGGGTGGACTACGGCCGGCGGGTCCGGACGGGATGCCTCCCCTGCTTGGAAAACAGCAGGCAGGACTTCATAGTCAACCTTCAGGAGGCCCAGGGCCTCTTCGGCTATGTCTTCAGTTTCGGCGGCCACCGCAGCCACGGGCTCCCCCACGCACCTCACCATGTTGTCCCGGCACAGGGCATACTGGTCGCTGAAGAAGGGCGAAATTGATACCGGCGGCACGTCCCGGGGGGTCACGATAGCCCTCACTCCGTGAAGCCTCGCCGCCTTTGAGCTATCTATCCCGATTACCCTGGCATGGGCATGCGGACTTCGTAGCACCTTGCCACAAAGCATCCCGGCCACCCTGAAATCCGGGCCGAACATGGCCTTGCCGGCGGCCTTTTCCGCGGCATCAAGCCTCGGGATGCTCCTGCCAATCACGCTAACGTATGTCATCTCTTACCGATTGAAAAATTGAAAAATTGAAAAATTGGAGGGCTGAGATTACAAGAGATTACAGAGATCACCCAATGATAATCTCCGTGATGTGTCACCTAATCTCTGCAATCGTAATTTTCCAATCTTCCAATCTGTCAATTTTTCAATCCGGCTACCCTTTGGTCTTCCAGAAGGCGTCCCAATCCTCAGGGGCGATACCGAGCTGGTTGAGCAGCCGCGCCGCTACCGGGACACGGACCCCGGTCTGTTCCTCGAATTGCTGGATGTGACGTCTCATGATCATGACCATCGTCTTGGCGTGCTCGATGCTCATGCGAAGTGTGGCCACTTTCACCGGCGGGGTGGGGCTGCTGGGCTCCGGGTGCGCTGGACTCACCTGGAAGGTGAGGCTCGCGCCATAGGGCGTCAGGCTGATCATGAAAGAGTCGGTATAAGCGTCTATTGGCTCGGACATGGAATTGCCTCCGGCAAAAAGGATTGCAAAATTGCAAGATTGTAAGATTGAAAAATTCCCCGCCCCGCTCTACCGGGGATATGCGTACCCGCGGGCCGTTGGTCCGCTCTCGAATTGACCGGAATGGAATTAACTGGCCGGTGCACATTTTTTGTACCTGTCAGCGGATCACCGGAAACGCAAGGGCGAGCCAGCGGCTCGCGGCTACGGCCCCTTGCCCCCGGCACGGCACGCCGTGCCGCTACCGTCTTCTATCTTCTGTCTTCTACCTTCTCCCTTTTCCCTTTTCCCTTTTCCCTTTTCCTACATCCCCCACTTCTCCCTCAACTTTCTCACGTAGTCCTTGTCGGTGGTTATCTCCCTGGGGAACTCTTCCTTCCATTCAAAGGGTTTGCAGGCGTCGATAATGCCCCGGGAACTGAAAAAGGCCTCGGCAGGCTTGCGGATGATCGGGTCCAGCGGCGAGCTCCAGCAGCGGCGGAGCAAATCGATGTCCTGTGCCGGGTCCGACCGCGTACAGATGGCCCATAATACATCGTTGTTGTCGAACGGGTCAATGTCTTCATCTACTACCACCGTGTACCTTCCCATGTGCACCGCGCTGCGGCTCTGGCATGCCAGGAGGGCCGCCTGTTTGGCGTGGCCGGCGTAAAGCTGCTTGATGGAGATTACCACCAGTTGCTCGCCGAAGGCATCGCTGATGGATACCGATTTAATGCCGGGCAGCCCGGCTTTTTCCAGTTCGTTGTGCAGCATGGCGCTCTTGACTACGCCCCGGTAGTACCGGAAATTGGAGGCCTGGGCCGGATTGTGGTTGGGCACACCCAGGATAATGGGGGCGTTCCGGTAGTAGACGCGCTCGACCTCGATGACCGGCTCCGGGACACGCTTGCTGGCGTAGTAGCCGGTCCACTCGCCAAAGGGTCCCTCCGGCAATCTCTTATCGGGCGGGCAGTAGCCGGCGACGACCATTTCAGCATCGGCCGGCACCGGCAAGCCGGTCAGCTCCTCCCTGAAAACGGCATAGGGCTCCTGCCGGATGGCGCCCATAAAACCATATTCGCCCCCGGCCGGGACTTCCAGCGCCCCGGCGGCGAAGACCAGCGGGTGGTGCCCGAAGGAGATGGCTACCGGACATGGCTTCCCCCGGGAGTGATATTTGTCGCGGTGGATGCGGCCATGCTTCCCTGGTGCTATGAAGAATCCCAGGGTCTTGCGGTCATGGACCATAATGCGGTAGGTGCCCACGTTTACCTCGCCGCTGTCGGGGTCGCGGGTGACCACGGCGTCTCCGGTGCCGATGTACCTTCCGCCATCCTCCTCGCACCACAGAGGCGTGGGGAACCGGAGGAGGTCAACGTCGTTTCCACCCTGGATGTTCTCCAGGCAGGGTGCATCTTTGACCTCTGTCGTCCCGAACCGGTCGAGCTGCTTTTCCCAGACGGGAAGATTCTCGCGAAAGGCGACAGTCAATTTGGTCCGGTCGGCCTTGCCAGGAAAGCCGAAGGTCAGGGCCACCCGTCCCGGCGTGGTCAGGGCGCAGCCCAGGACACGGAAGCCGGGCTTATGGTCCGGGATATTGTCGAAGATGACCGCGGGATGGTCGGCCTTAGCCGTCACCAGTCCGCTCAGGGCGCCGATCTCGTACTTCCAGTGAGCGCCGGAGATTTCCTTTAGCTCCCCGGCATCTTTGACCTGGTCCAGCCATGTTCTCAAGTCTTGCATGGTAATAACTCCCCTCCCCCTTTCGCAAAAGGGGGATACAGGGGGATTTGTCTTCAGCAACCCAAATCCCCCTTAGTCCCCCTTTGAAAAGGGGGAGATGGCTTTACAAATCCAGTTGCTTCCCGAACTTCTCCTTCACCTTCTTTTCCAGTTCGGCGCTGATCTTGATCTCCTGGGGGAACTCGTTGATCCACTCAAAGGGTTTGCAGGCGTCGATGATCGCCCGCGAGTTGAAGAAAACATTCACCGGGCGGCGAATTATTGGGTCGAGGGGGGCGGAGGGCGCCCTTCTCAGTATGTCAATGTCCTTCTCCGGGTCGGATCGGGTGCACATGGCCCACAGCACTTCCTGGGTGTTGGTGGGGTCAATATCCTCGTCAACCACAATTACGTACCGCCCCTGTACCGCGGTCAGCCGGCTCTGGGAAAGGAGCACCGCCGACTGCTTGGCATGCCCGGCGTACCTCTGTTTAATGGATATCACGGCAAGCTGCCGGCCGCCGATCTCGGATACCTGCACGCCGTTGATGTCGGGTATCCCCATCTTGGTTAGCTCGTTGCACAGCAGGGCGCTGCGCAGCAGTTCCTTGAAGTAGCTGGCATCGGACGGGGGGCGGTTGGGAGGGGAACCCAGGATGATGGGTTCGTTCCGGTAATATACCCGCTCCACTTCGACTATCCTCTGCGGCGTGGCCCGGGAGGCATAGTATCCGGTCCACTCACCGAAAGGCCCTTCTTCCTTCATCTTGTCGGGGGGAATCCATCCCGCGACCACAATCTCACTGTCGGCCGGAACGGGCAGGCCGGTCAGTTCCTCTTCGATGACCCGTACCGGCGCGCCCCGTATGGCCCCGGCGAAGGCATATTCACTGCCGGCGGGCATTTCCACGCAGCCCATCCCGAACAGAAGGGGATGGTGCCCGTAAGAGATGGCTACCGGCGCCCGCTGGCCGCGGGCGTGATATTTGGCGGTGTGAAAAAAGCCATGCTGGCCCGGGCCGAAAAAGAGTCCGATGGTCTTTTTGTCGTGGAGCATCATGCGATAGGTGCCGACGTTGATCTCGCCATTGTCCGGGTCACGGGTAATGACGATGTCTCCGGTGCCGATATACCTGCCTCCGTCCAGGGGATGCCACTTCGGGGTGGGGAACTTGAGGACATCGACCTCATCCCCTCTCTGGACGTTTTGCAGAATGGGACCTTCCTTGACCGTCTTCGGCGGGTATTTGTCCAGCTCGTTTTCCACGCCGGCGAACTTCCGCCATAGTGCCCGCACCAGTTCCAGGCCGGAAACATCGGTGGGCAGGCTCATGGTGTGGGCGGCGCGTTCCGGGGTACATGTGGAGTTGGTCAGGATTCGGAAGCCCGGCTCGTGGTCCTTGATATGATCGAAAATCAGGGCCGGGCCTTTCCGGTTGGGGGCGTTCAAATTGGTCAGCGTACCGATTTCCAGGTCCCAGTCGGCCCCGTCTATCCTTCGCAGTTGGCCGATCCTCTCAACTGCTTCTAACCAGCCCCTAAGGTCTTCTTCCATGGTGGTCCCTCCTTATCAACGAGATTTAAGACTTGAGATTTAAGATTCAAGAAGACGGAGATCGATCGTATCTTGAGTTTTGAATCTTAAATCTTGAATCGTCCGTCATGGCCTGTCCAGGGTGAACAGGTCCGTCGTCCGGCAGTAGATATTGCTCTCACCCAGGCGGCCGACGATCTTCGCTTTGCGCGGGTCTATTTTGCCGTTGGTCATGATCTCATCCTTGATGTGGATCATCACGATCTCCCCCAGGACGATGGTCCCGCGGCCGGGATTACTGCCGATCTCGGTGAGTTGGACCAGCTTGCACTCTACGCTGATGGGGGCCTCGCCGATGCGGGGCGATTTGACCTTGTCGCTTTTCACCGCCGTCAGGCCGGCGAGCTTGATCTCGTCAACTTCGGGCGGGTATTCGCCCGAAGTCTTGCTCATGGCCTCGACGGTAGCCTCGTCCACCAGGTTGATGACAAAGTCGCCCACGGTCTCGATGTTCCTTACCGTATCCTTTTTTTGCCCCTTGCGGCGGGCGATGCCGATGGCCACGATCGGCGGATTGTTGGCCAGCCGGTTGAAGGCGCTGAAGGGGGCGGCATTGTATTGCCCCTGTTCATTGACCGTAGATACCCAGGCCACCGGTCGGGGGGTTATCAGGCTGGCAAAGAAGTCATGCGCCTCATGGCGAGGCAGTGCGCCGGGTTCGAGTTTCATCTTTCGCTCCTTAAAATGATGCTCCGAAAATACCGGTACCACAGGCGGCCCTGCCTGTGAAAACATGCTTTTTCATGCTTGATGGTGCTCGCAGGCGAGCATGGGCGATTCATTAGAATAAGTTGCCAGGAATCCTTCGCTTGCGAAGGATGACGAAGCAAGGTCCCCTCTCCCTTGACGGGAGAGGGCCAGGGTGAGGGTGATCTCTCCCGCAAGCGGCACGACAGCCTTCCCATCCTTGGCGCCGGGCACGCGCAGCGTGCCGCTGCGGGCGCCCTGACCGGGATTGCTTCGCTTCGCAGGTACGACAGGCTTTCTAGCCTGTTGCTGCAGGCTGGAAAGCCTGCAGTACCGTCGCTTCGCTCGCAATGACATTCTCCTGTCACATCAGTTCCACCACCGTCCCCGAGCAACTGAGATGGAATTGCTCCGGGAAGGTCTGGGCCATCAGGGTCAGGGCTTCGAAGCCGGTGCAGTGCCCGGCGACGATCAGGGCGGGGTTGATCTTCTTCAGGTTGTTCAGCGCCTCATCAATGTTTTCGTCGGGGGCGGCGGTGAGATGGAAGCCTCCGATGATGGCATGGACGCGATTGACGCCGGAGATTTCCTGGATGTGGGTAAGAGTGTTGATGATCCCGGCGTGCATGCAGCCGGCTACCACTACCAGACCCTTGCCGTCCAGGTTCATCACCAGCGCCTGGTCGTCCAGGAAATCATCGTCCTGGCACAGGCCATCCTTGATTATCCGGCGGGAGCCGAAACCCTCCCATTCACAGCAGGCGCCCCGTTTGACCTCTCCCGTGGCCATGGCCCCGGTGCAGACCATGGTCTCGTTCCGCGACAGTAAAAGCATGCCCCCGGCCCTTTCCACCGCTTCCCTGTCCAGAAAGAACGGTCCGGAAACATCACCTTCAGGCAGGACGACGTATCGCGGCGAGAAGGCATCGGGATGGGCGGTGATGTACACCGGGGCCTTCCGGGCGTCGAGATAGCCGAGAAGTCCGCCGTAATGGTCGGGGTGGCCGTGGCTGAGGAATATCCGGTCGATCTGCTGGGGCTGGTAGCCCAGGTTGCGCAGGTTGTGCAGCAGGGGCCCTGACGAGAACCCGGTATCCACCATGACCGTTTTTTTGGCCCCGGCCCGGGTAACTTCGACCAGCATCGACAGGCCGTGCTCCGCCTGGAGGGGCTGCGGCGCCTTCATGCCGGTGCGGCTGACCGGCCAACGGGGACGCAGGAAAACGTCGATGTAGTTGTCTACCAGGATGGTGACCTTTACCCCATGGACCGGGGCCAGCTTGTATTTGGGAATCCGAGGGTATTGATCAGGAAATCTGTTTCTTACCAAGTTTGTCCACCTCTAACGTAGCCGCGGGCCGCTGGCCCGCTCTTGCATTTCCCGTGATGGGCATTTTACCCGGTATCACAGGCGGCCCTGCCTGTGATAGCGCCATCACAATCGAAGAAACTATTATCATGGCAACGGAGGTATCTTATCAAGGGCTTGATGATTCATTGACTGTTGCCACACGCTTTTCAGTTCTTGCTGGTGAAGGCTGGCCCATTCCATCGCCAGGCCGAGTGCTCTTGGTGGAAGCTGACCAGTAATCACCATCAAGTTGTCAATACCTATTTGGGCTTCATGTTCGCCGTACCGTGTATGAAAGTGCGGTGGCTGGTGCTCATTATAATAGACATAGATGGTGATTCCATAAAATCTGCTGATTTCAGGCAATGCCGTTCCTCAAGAAGCAGTTACCTTTTCTTTGAGCACATCCTGCGGGTCCACTCCCAACACTTTGGCATACAGCGTATCCGGACAAAGGTCGATGCCCCCTTCCCATGCTACCGTGCCAGTCTCAGGGTCGATGAAAACCGATTTGAAATTTTTTGGGTCTTTCCAAGCCGAGAACACGCCCTTTCCCACGAGATGCGAAAGGTCTACCGTTCCCTGCACTCCGTCAGAGAACTCCACCCAGAGTCTGTAATTCTTCATCGGCTTTACGCGAACTATTCTATGCATGTTCATCTTCCTGGAGCGCTAGCGCAGAGACCGCGCCGCTACGGCGCCCAAAAAATATGTTCGAGCTAGTTTACCCCATTTCGGTCAATTTGAGGGCGGGCCACCGGCCCGCGGCTACAGCTTGATTTCGCTGTCCAGCAGCGTCAGGCACTCCGGGCAGCATATCTGCCGGAAGATGAATTTTGACCCATTGCGGTACGGGTCTACCTGGCTGCCGGCCTCCGAGATCGGCCCTTCGTGGGCCAGGACCGAAAGATGCCCTTTTTCCGACAGCTCCCCGAGGGTATAGCCGCACTGGCCGCAGGCCGCCAGGCTGCGGCCGTTGTCTTCTTGCAGGACCAGGTATTCGTTCAATACCCGGTTACCACCGGGCGACCTCAAGGGACCGCCCCTGCGCGCCGCTGTTATCAATTCCTCAGGCGCAGGCTGCTGCGCCATGGTAAACACCTTCTTCCGCGTTTCCCTTATTTGTCGCCGCCGGCTGGCAGTGCCTGCCCCGTCAACGCGAGGCTTCTTGTCCCGGGTCAACACCACCCCGTAGTATTCAGCGGCCGCCCCGGCGGACACCAGGTGGCCTCGGATATCCTGCAACACCAGGTCGGGATCCCGCAGCAGTGGGTCGCCGAAGCCGCCGCCGCCGCTGTTTTGCCGCGCCCAGACATCGCCTTTTGCCAGTTTTCCCAGATAGGCCGGTGGCAGCAAGGCTGCCTCTCCTTTCAACTCGGAGAGTTCGCCGGGCATGATGCCCTTCTCAAACGATTGATAAATATCCGAATTTTGCTTTAGCGCGAAGACCGCCGAACCACCCGGATAGCCCCCGGCCATGCCGCGCGACTCGGTATTCTCCGGGGTGAAGCCCAGCACCAGGTTCATGGCCTCGTTTATGCCGTGCAGCATGTACATCGCCCCGTAGCCGGTCCCGCCGCGGAATCTGCCGGGGCCGCCGGTGTCCTTCTCCTGTCGGCTGTAGAGGTAAATGACCGGATAGCGCGATTCGGTGGTCTCCACGTTGGCCTTGCAGCAGCCGACGGCGTGGAGCATCCCGGCGGTGTCGATGCCGTCCTTGTCCGGCATGGCCCCGCCGCCTCCCACCATGGATTCAAGAAGCACGCAGTTGAACGGCTGTCCTTTTTCGTCCCGGCCGGAAACCTCCTGCGACCATATCCCGCCCATCCATCCGGCCATGGCCCGGTGGCGAAGCGGCTCCGAGCTGGCCATCATCTTCGAGGTGCAGATGCTGGTAAGCACGATTACCGCCTGGGCCGCCGCCGTAGTCCCTTTGGAAACGCCCGCCGGCCATTTGGCGTCAACCACCGTGCCGGGGTCGGTCTTCACCTCGGTCACCCTCATCACCGCGCCCGCCGACCATGGCATGTCATAGCAAAGGTACTGCAGCAGCACCGTCAGGATGGCCCCCCTGGTAGCGGCGGCGCAGCAGTTGGCTACCGCCCTGGCCTGGGGCGAGCTGCCGGTAAGATCGAAAATGAGTTTGTCCCTCTCCTTGCGCAGGGTGAGATTGCAGCGATGGGTCTGGCCTTCGTATTCCAGGTAGGTCACGTGCCGCCACACGCCGTCAGGGAGTTCCCGCAGACGCTCGCGCAGCCGGAACTCGACGTAGTCGATTATGGCGTCGATGGCATGTTTGGTTTCACTCACGCCGTACTCTTTAACCAGCTCCCGGACCCGGGCGATGGTGGTGTTGTTGGCCGCTATCTTGGCGCGAAGGTCCAGCTCCACCAGTTGTGGAAACCGGCAGCGTCTCAGGTACTGCTCCTTGATGTCGCGGCGGACGACGTTGTTCTCGACGATTTTCACCGGCGGCATCGGCGGCCCTTCCTGGTAGATCGAGTCGGCCCCGATGCAGGACTGGCTGCCCCGGACAATGCCGCCGACATCGATCTGGTGCACTGCCACCCCGGTCCAGGCGACAATCTCGTCTTCCCAGAAGATGGGCGCTACCAGGGCGACATCGTTCTGGTGCGCCGCGCCCCAGTAGGGGTCATTGCAAATGAACATGTCGCCGGGCCGAATGCCAGGGTTCTCGGCATAGCCGGCGGCCAGGAGTCCCTTGATGATGGTCTCCAGGGTAATGGCGTGGACGCCGACATAAATGCCGGTGGCCACCACTTCTCCCCGCGCATTGGTTATGCCGGTATTGAAGTCATAGGCCTCGTTGGCCACCGGAGAACCGGATACTGCCCGCAGGGTGGCCGCCGCCTCGTCGTTAATGGCGAAGAGGCGGTGCCTCAATATCTCGAAGGTTATGGGGTCGATTTTTGTTTGTTCAAAGAATGACATTTTATCCCAGTTTCAATACCAGGTTCCGATAGTTATCCAACGTCATTTGCTGCCCCGGTGGGATGACCGCGGTGGTGTCCGGGGCCTCGACAATGGCCGGGCCGTTGATCACGTTACCGGTTTTCAATCTGGCGTAGTCGTAGACCTCGGTCAAGGCAAAACCTCCGGCCTCTTTGAAGTATACTTTTCTCTTGCCTTTGAGGGCCAGGACTGGGTCGGGGCCGGCTGCGCCGTCTCCCTCCGAAGACGCCTTGGCGCCTTTGACCACGCCCATCACCCTGAAAGTGGTGGCTTCCACCCCGGCCTCTTTGAAAGCGGTGCCTTTTCCGTACTTCTTTTCGTAAATGTCATCAAAGATTCGTATCATTGCCTCGCTGTCGATGCCGGCTGCTGCGTCCACCGGGCAGAATATGGCGTGCACCTGTCCCTTGTAGCGCATCTCCACCAGGTAGCGCAGGTTAATGCTTGTCTCATCGGCGCCGTGACCGCGGAACTTATCGATAACCTTCTTTTGCAGGGTCTGGAAAATCTCCCCGATCCTGGCCCCCTTCGCCGGCATGGTCATCGGCTCGGAAACGTCCTCGATATAGACCGTATCTGAAATGGCTATCCCGTAGGCTGAGAACACGGCTGCCTTTTCCGGAATCACCGCCAGTGGGACGCCGACACCCTTCGAGTAGCCGGCGACGTGGGGCGGTCCGGCGCCTCCGAAGGCAAAGAGGACAAAATTGCGGGGATCGTAGCCGCGCCCGATGGTCATCTTGCGCACCAGGTCGGCCATGTGGGCGTCGACAATCTCCACGACGCCGGCGGCCGCCTCGACCACATCCATCTTCAGCGGCCGGGCGATCTTTTCTTCCATGGCGGCCAGGGCCTTGTCCTTGTTCAGCCGCATGTTGCCGCCCCAGAAGTAGTCCGGATCGAGCCGGCCCAGGATGAGGTCGGCGTCGGTAACCGTGGGATCAGCGCCTCCGCGGTCGTAGCAGACCGGTCCCGGCTCGCTGCCGGCGCTCTGTGGGCCGACCTTCAGCATGCCGGTGCCCTTTTCGATCCAGGCGATGCTGCCTCCTCCCGCTCCTATGGATACCACGTCCACCATGGGCACCAGCAAATGGTATTTGCTGATCACCGGCGCTGCCGCCAGGACCGGCTCGCCGTTCACAATCAGGCCGACGTCAAAGCTGGTTCCGCCGACATCGCTGGTCACGATGTTCCTGTAGCCCAGGGCTTCGCCCAGGGCCACGGCCCCCATGGCGCCGCCCGCCGGGCCCGAACCGATGGCAAAAATAGGCTTTTGGGCCGTCTCCGCCAGCGACATCAGCCCGCCGGCGCAGCTCATGACATTCAATGAACCGGCGAAACCGTTTTCCTCCAGCCGGTCCTTCAACCGGTGCAGATATCTTTCGGTCAACCGGCCGATATAGGAGTTCATGGCGGTGGTGGCCACCCTTTCATATTCCTTGATGATCGGGGCCAGTTCGCTGGAAATGGTCACCGGTACGTCGGGGAATGACTCAGATATGATTCGCTTTGCCGCTTGCTCGTGTTCCGGGTTGATAAAGGACCACAGGAAGCATACGGCCAGGGCCTCGACGCCGTCATCCAGAAGTTGGGCGACTGCCTGTTCGACCTCCGGAAGGTTGAGCGGAACGATCACCTTGCCGTTGCGGTCAACCCGTTCGGTGACGCCGATAGTGAGGCGCCGCGGAACGATGGGGGGATTGGCCTTTTCCAGCATTGCTACGTTGATGATCTCGTCCTCGCTGAGGCCGGCTACCTTCTGGTGGACGCGTCCGATGGTCAGGGCATCTTCATGGCCCCTAGTGGTTATCAACCCCACCCTGGCGCCGCTGCGCACCAGGATGGCATTGGTCGAAATGGTAGTGCCGTGGCCGAAAATGGCCGCCTGCGAAAGCAGTTCTTTGGCCGGCAAGTTGAGTGCAGAGGCGGCATTACCCACGGCATCGATGACCCCCCGGGAGGGATCTTGGGGCGTGGATAGCGCCTTGCCCCGGACCGTTCGCCCGCCATCGCCGATGACGACGCAGTCAGAGAAGGTGCCGCCGCTGTCGACAGCTATGACATAGTTCTTCATATTTCAATTTCATCCCCCTTTCGCAAAAGGGGGATACAGGGGGATTTGATTTCCTATCCCATTTTGGCCATAACTTTAGCATAGTCGCTCTGCCGTGCCCGGATACTGTCCAGGTCTTCCGCCGACACGAACCTGGTCACGTCAACGCGGTCCACCGGATGGTGCGAGCGCTCGAAGTTCCACTTGTCGGAAAAGGGGACGGTGGCATCGAAGGCCATGCCGCCTTCGAAGCTGTACTGTACATTGCCCGCGGCCAGCTCGATGCGCTCCATGGGCATGAGCACCTGGCCCATGCCGCCGCCGGCGCCGACGATCAAATCTCTCTTCGGGTTGACCCGCGTGGTCAATGCCCACATGACGTCATCGGTGCTGTAGATGTTGATATCCTCGTCCACGGCCACCGCCAGCCTGAGGCCGATGGCATTGGCCTGGGCGGCGGACAGTATCTGCCTCTGGTAGCCGTCGTCCGCCCTCCTCCGCTTTTGCACCTGGAAGATGATGTTGCCGCCCCATCCGGCCACGCCCTCGAGGATGTTCACGTCGGTAACCAGCCCTGGCCGGATGCGGTCGGCGATCTCCCAGAAACAGGCTTCGCGGAAGGCCGACCCGACCATGTCGCCTTCGAAAGAGTTGGCTTGCGGCGTAAAAAAGATAGGATTCTTGCGATGGGTGATGGCGGTGCACTTGAAAAGCAGCAGCCGGTAAGCCCGGCCCAGGTATCCGGTCCATTCGGGGAACACCGGGGCCACACCCTCCTTGCCCAGTTTCTCGGCCTCGTCGGACTCCCATGCCTTGGTCTTGGTATCGATGTAGCCTTCGAGCACCCACTCCGAATTGGCCAGGGCGTAGGCGTCCTGGGTGACGCATTTGACCATTTCCACCGGCTTGTCCTGGAGGCGGCCGGCGAAACCCAGCTCGTCGGCGCCCACCTGGACCAGGGGATGCAAGAACCCCGCCCCGGCGATCATCATGCAGGACGGAGGGGCGCCGATGTTCAGGGTTACCGGTATGTGCTCGCCGCGGTGGAGTATGTGCGCCGCGGTTTCGAGATGGCTGCCGGCGCCGATGGCCAGGCTGCAGGCGGCCGGCCAGCGGAAGTTCAGACGGTTGAAAGACATGTGGGTGCCGCCGCCATGCCATTTTCCGGTGAGCAGCGTGTTGTTGCCGCCGATGATGCGGGCGCCATCGCGCTCGGTGTATTTGGTCACCGGCAAGTAGGCCATGACATTGATGTCCCTGGTGATGACCACTTCCTGCGAAGGGGCCTCCTTGACTACTTTTGGCGGAAGGGGATGCACCAGCGCCTCGCGGCATTTCAGCCGCAGGTCCCGTACGGTATCGAGGCCGAAGATCTTTGGCGGCCTGTCTTTGCGGGAAAAGATGTTGCCGATATTCCGGGCGTGGGGATAGCCTTTGATCTTGTTGAAGAGGAGGGTCGGGCCGTTTTCCAGTACCTTCTGGATGCCCGAAATCTCGTAGATAGGATCAACTTCGTTGTTGATTTCCAGAAGCTCGCCCTCTGTCTTGAGGAAATCGACCAGTCCGTGTACGCTGGTGACATCTTTTTTTGCCATGTCGTTTTGTAGTTATCTCCCTTCTCTAGTAGTCGCACGTTGCACGTGCCGTCGGTTGCGGCGGGGAAACCCGCTATGGCGGGGTGCGCCCGTGGTCATACTGAACTCGTTTCAGCATCTCAGGGATACCGGGCGCGTAAACCGCGCCGCTACGGGCGTGGTGGAAGTTTTTCAATCTTTCAATTCGCCAATTTTTCAATCGTTTATCCCCCGCCGAGCAGTTCAAACCAGCGGAATAACTGCACCTCGTCGCCTTCCGATAACGGGGTAAGCAGCTTCTGCGGCAGGAACTGGTATGATGACCCGTTCAGCAGAAGACTGAACTCCTCCGGGTCCATGACGCTGGTTTCGGGGTTGTACAAATCTCTTCCGTTCTGATATTTCCGTGAAACATATTCCAGTACCGTCTTCAACGTTGGCGCCGGCAGGTCGATCTCTTCGGTGCGGCCGTTCCTCTCCGCACCGAGGCTGAAATTGGTCTTCAGTACGATTTTCATTTCCAGGTGAAGGCACAAAGGACAAAATTAACCAACGAATGAATACGAATGGACACGAATAAAGAGGCAGGCGACAAGTGACAGGTTTCTGGTTCAAGGTGCCTGATGCCTGACGCCTTTTCCGCTATTCGTGTTAATTCGTGTTCATTCGTGGTTCCGTTGCTCCAAATTCACAAACAGCTTCTCCGGCGTTATCGGCAGGTCCTTGATCCAGACTCCGGTGGCGTCCATCACCGCGTTGGCGATGGCGCCGCAGACCGCCGGTCCGCAGGTCACGCCGGCTTCCTTGGCGCCAAACGGACCTTCGGGGTCTATTGCCGGGACAATGACCGACTTGAGATTGCCAAAGTCATCGGCCCGGGGTATCTTGTAATCGCGGAAATTGTCGGTCAGGAGCTTTCCTGTCCTCTTGTCCAGTATGTGCTTTTCGCACATCGTCTCACCCAGGGCCATGATGGAAATGCCCTCCATCTGCCCTTCCACCGCCATCGGGTTTATCGGCACGCCGCAGTCGGCGGCGATGACCAGGTTGACCACCTTGACCACGCCGGTGGCGGCATCCACCTCGACCTCGGCCACCACCGTCCCGCCGGTATAGGCCCCGGTCTGCTGGCCCTCGACGCGACCGGTCAGTGTGTCGGTATCATCCACCTTGAGCAAGTAAGACCCCTTCCCGATGATGGGGGCGTTTTTCATGAATGAAGTCCGCACCACGTCTTCCACCGGTATCTTTTTCGTCGGCCCACTGACCGAAGAAACAATTCCGTTGCGCACGGTGAGGCCCTCGGGGGCCACATTCAGCATCGTTGCCGCAATGTCCAGCACCTGTTTCCTGGCGTCGGCGGCGGCGCTCTTGACCGCGTTCCCGGAAACGAAGCACGAGGTCATGGTGTAACTGCCCGGGTCCTGGGGGGTATTTTCGGAATCGGCGCAGACCAGCCTTATGCTGGACATGGGAATGCCCAGCTCCTGGGCGGCCATCTGCACCAGCATGCTTTCGTTGCCCTGGCCGTTGTCGACGTTGCCGCTGTTCAGGGTGGCGCTGCCGTCTTCGTTGAACTTGACGATGGCCGATGATCCGCCGCGGAAGCCGAGGTTGAAGCCGCACATGCAGGCGGCGCAGCCGATGCCGATTCCCCGGTACTTTCCCAGCTTGCCCTTTTTCCTGTCCCAGCCGGAAGCCCGGACCGCCTCGTGGATGGTCTCGGTCAGGGCATAGCTGCTCACCCTGGATTTGCTGGGCAACTGTTCCCCCGGCTGGACGGCATTCTTGAGTCGCATTTCGACCGGGTCCAGCCCCAGCTCTTTGGCGATGACATCCATCTGGGTATCCTCGGCGAAGTGCACCTGGCTGGGATGGGTGCGCATCATGGATGCCGGGGTCTTGTTGGTATAGACACGGAGACCTTCGTAACGAAGGTGTGGCGTGCGGTAAACGACTTCTTCAAGCTGCCAGGGAACGTTGGCCGCCATGGGTCCGCTGCTCATGTAGGCCCCGCCGTCCAGTATGGCGCGGATGTCGCGGGCCATGATGGCGCCATCTTTCTTGACACCGGTCTTGAGCCAGATGATCATGGAGTGCTTCTGCCGGGTGGCATACATGGTCTCTTCCCGGGAAAAGACGATCTTGACCGGCCGGCCGGTCTTCATGGAAAGCAGGCTGGCGCAGAACTC